>DASWFM010000075.1:0-1813 GCA_036394235.1 Solirubrobacteraceae bacterium
CACCTGGCCGCCGAAGGCCTTCGAGAGTTCCTTCGTCCGCCAGCTTTCGAGCCGGTTGATGTCCGAGTAATTGTGGAGGCCCCAGATCGACGGCATCACGGTGTGGAGCCGGACCACCTGGCGCTTGAATTCCGAGATGTAGCGAAGCGTGGCGTGGATCGTGGCGGCATCCAGGACGTCGAGCCCGATCACCGTGCAGCCCTTGCAGACGCGCTTCAGCGCCTGGTAGTACTGGGCGGCCGCCGCCGCGGAGGGGCTCGCGAGAACGTGCTTGATGTTGCCGCGATTGGCCTCGTTCCAGGACTGGTACTGGCGAACGTTGGGGAAGGCCTGGACGAACTTGGCGACGTCGCGCTGATAGGTCGAGATGCTCGGCATCTTCGTCGGCGTGTGCTCGGAGTGGTAGAAGGCGATCAGCACCTGCTGATGTTCGGCTTCGGCGTGTTCGATCCAGACGTGGGCTCGGATCATGTCGTCGCCGTGAACAACGGCGTCGTAGGGGACGATGTAGCGGACGATCTTGGTGTGCAGCTGCTGCCACAGGGGGTTCGTGAACATCAGCGGCTTCTCGTCGCCGACGCCGGTCAGGAACGACGCCGAAGCGTGCGCGCGGGGACTGGCGGAGTGGCGGCCGATCGCGCTGGGGACGGCCAGCAGCAGCGCCAGGAGCGCCACGGCGAGGGCGATGGGGGCGGCGATGAGTCTCGTGCGGGGGGTTGCGTTCATGTCTTCACCCAACAGGCTCGAGGGTCACGGGTTGCGGGATGGTAGTGATCTTTACGGAGGGTCTCGCCGCTCCTGTCCGCATCCCGACAAACCTTTCAGTCCAGGTCCCCTTCGGCGGCCGTCCCCTGTACTCCTGCCGTCTTTAGGAGCTCTTGATCGGGAGGTCGCCGCTCGCTCGGATCGGCGACGATCCTGATGTCCACCCCGGGCAGGCCCTCGATCAGCCTGTTCAGCAGCGACTCCCCGCCCAGCAGCCGGCCGATCCCCCGCCGCTTGGCGGGAGTGCCGATCAGCACGTAGGTCGTCCTGAGGTTCCGTGCGACTTCGATCGCCGCCGCGGCCGCGTCTTCGCTCTCCGCGACCCGCAGCCGGGCGCCCAGCATCGAGGCCAGCCGGCGCAGCGCCTCGAGCCGTCGGCGGTCCTCGGCGCTCGGCTCGCGGCCGAGCGGGCGCACCACGAGCACGTCGAGCTCCCCGTCGAGCCGCTGAGCCGAGCGCCAGGCGCGCCGCACGACGTGCTCGGACTCGCGGCCGAGCGTGACGATCGCCAGGAGCCGCTCGCTGATCGCCTGGGGCGCCGGCTCGGCCGTGTCGCGGAGGCCGTCCTCATCGCGCCGCAGCGGGGCGGCCGGCTCGCGCACGAGGCGCTTGACCTCGACGTCCTCCGCGACCTGGCGCAGCGCCGTCTCCCGCAGCGCCGACAGGTTCTCGATCTTGAAGAAGTTGTTGAGCGCCGCCGGCACGCGCTCCGGCCGGTAGACCTTGCCGGCACGCAGGCGGGCGATCAGGGCCTCGGGGGTCAGATCGATCAGGACGACCTCGTCGGCATCCGAGAGGATCTCGTCGGGGATCGTCTCCCGGACGGTCGCGCCGGTCAGGCGCTCGACCTGGTCGTTGAGGCTCTCGAGATGCTGGACGTTGACGGTCGAGAACACGTCGATGCCGGCGGCCAGGATCTCTTGGACGTCTTCGTAGCGCTTCTCGTGCTCGGCGCCGGGAGCGTTGCTGTGCGCGAGCTCATCGATCAGGCACAGCTCCGGCGCCCGGGCGAGGATCGCGGCGAGGTCCATCTCCTCGAACGTCCTGC
>DASWFM010000076.1:0-11865 GCA_036394235.1 Solirubrobacteraceae bacterium
TCCGTGACGCCCGTCTGCGCCGCCTCGATCGTCACCGGAAGGGGCCAGGACGAGCACCACATCCCGGCCATGAACTGGTTTCACAGGGAGGAGGGCCGCTACGTCGAGTACGGGTCGAGCTTCCGCGCCGCACAGCGCTTCGGCATCGCCAGGCAGCTCACCGACACCGTCTACAACATGAACCGCGCACACCTGTCCGCGCGCACCCTCACGGTGTTCGAGCAGCTCGACGACGCGGCCGTGCGGACGGCCGGCACGACCTACCTCATGTACCGCGGCCGCTACCGCCACGAGCCGCAGCGCGACACCGCGCTGACACGCGTGGCGACCACGCTGATGCGCCATCCCGTGATGGGCCCGCGCGAGCTGTTCTACGCGGACATCTTCGCCTCTCGTCGCACCGGATGCCGTTCCGCCCTGGGCATGCCCGGAGTGCGCGATCGCCACTCGGGCTGCGTGTCGGAGTACCTCGTCGAGCACGATCTGTTCGACTTCCTGCTGCTGTCCCTGCCCGACAACGACTGGCACTCCCACAAGAAGGGTCCCGAGGCGCAGCTCGCCTCGATCGCGCAGGCCGACCTGCAACTGGCGCGTGTCGCAAACGCCGCCGGCGGCCTCGACCGATTTCTCTCCGAGCATGCCGTGATCGTGATGGCCGACCACTCCCAGGCGCCCGTGACTGCTTCGATCGCCCTGCAGGACGAGCTCGAAGAGCTGGGCGTGCTCGGCTCCGCGCGCCCGCCCCGTGGCTCCCCCCGGGCGGAGTCGGTTGAACCGCGCATCGCCGTCTGCCCCTCCCAGCGCGCGGCGATGGTCTACGCGCTGAACGAGCCCGAGCGCGACGCGATGCGGGCGTCGGTGGTCGCCATGTCGATGGACATCGAGGGCGTCGACCTCGTGATGTGGCTCGAGCGCGACGCCGCCGAGCGGCCGCGCGAGGGCGTCATCGCGAGCCCCGAGCACGGCGAGCTCCGCTTTGGCCCCGGCGGCCCGCTGACGGACCCGCGGGGCCGGGGCTGGAGGCTCGAAGGTTCTCTCGGGGTGATCGGCGGCAGCGAGCAGCGTGGCGTGTTCGTGACCCCCGACTACCCCGACGCCCTTGCCCGGATCTGGTCCGCGCTGCTGTGCCCGACCTCGGGCGAGGTGCTGCTGTCGGCGCGGCCGGGCTACGAGTTCCTCGACTGGGGACGCCAGGCCCACGTCGGAGGGGGCAGCCACGGTTCGCTGCACGCCTCCGACTCGCTGGGCGCCCTCGTCATGACCGGGCTGGAGCTCCCCGACCCGGCGCCGCCGCAGTGGACGATCCGCGACGTGGCGTCGCTCACGCTGTCGCATTTCGGGCTCGACGCAGAGCCCGCCGCCTGAGTCGCACGGGCGCGCACCGTCCGGTGGTCGCGTACGCTCGCGTGATGCGACGCCTGATCCTCCTCGCATGCATAGCCTGCTGGCTCGTATCTGCCGCACCCGCAGGGGCCAACGCGACGACTTCCTCGGCCGCGGCGACGGCCTCCACCGCGGGCTCCGCGTCCCCGGCCGCCGGCACCGGAGCCTCTGGCGCGACCAGCACCAACAACCCCGACGCGCCCGTCCCGGTCGGGCCCTCGAACATCCCGCCGGCGGGCCGGCGGCTGTCCGCCAACCAGGTGATCGCGATTGCGGAACGGCTGCCGAAGGTCGAACAGGCGCGCCGCGAATATCCGGGCTCATACGGCGGCGCCTACCTGAAGCCGGCCTTTCACTGGCAGGTCTCCTATTTCTCGAAGAGCGGCCGCAAGGAGATCGCCCAGGTCATCATCGACGACCTCAGCGGGCGGGTGCTCGAACAATGGACCGGCTTCCAGGTCGCCTGGACGATGGCACGGGGCTATCCCGGAGCATTCGGCCGCCATGTCAACTCGCTGTACGTGTGGCTGCCGCTCTGCGTCCTGTTCCTGCTCCCCTTCTGGAACTTCCGCCGGCCGTTCTCCCTGCTCCACCTCGACCTGCTCGTCCTGCTCTCCTTCTCGGTCTCGCTGGCGTACTTCAACCACGCGCACATCTACGCCTCGGTGCCGCTCGCGTATCCGCCGCTGCTCTACCTGCTGGCGAGGATGCTGGCGCTGTTGCGGCGCCCGCGGGACGGCGGGACGTCGGGACGTCAGGAGCGGCCGCTGAGGCTGCTGGTCCCCGCGAGCTGGCTGGCCGTCGCCGTGGTGTTCCTGATCGGCTTCCGGGTCGCGCTCAACGTGACCGACTCGAACGTCGTCGACGTCGGCTACGCGGGCGTGATCGGCGCCGACCGGATCGTCCACGGCAGGGCTCTGTACGGCAACTACCCGAGCGACAACGAACACGGAGACACCTACGGCCCGGTCAACTACGAGGTCTACGTGCCCTTCCGCGAGGCGTTCGGGTGGAGCGGGACGTGGGATGACCTGCCCGCCTCCCACGCCGCTGCGATCTTCTTCGACCTGCTCGCCGTCGGCCTGCTGTTCCTGATCGGAAGGCGCATGCGCGGCCCCACGCTCGGCATCGCGCTGGCCTACGCCTGGGTCTCGTTTCCGTTCACCCTGTTCGCGCTCGAGAGCAACAGCAACGACACGCTCGTCGCCGCGCTCGTGCTGGCCGCCGTGCTCGCCGCGAGCTACCGCTCGCTTGCGGCCGGGGCCGCCCGCGGCGCGCTCTCGGCGATGGCCGGGCTCACGAAGTTCGCGCCGCTCGCGCTGGCGCCGCTGCTGGCGATCGATGCACTGCGCGGCGTGCCTGCCCGGCGGCGGCCGCTGATGTGCGCGCTGTTCGTGCTCGGCTTCGCGGGCGCGGGGGCGCTCGCATTCATCCCGGCCCTCGCGCACGACTCTCTGAGCACGATCTACAGGCGCACGATCGAATATCAAGGCAATCGTGGCTCGCCCTTCTCCGTATGGGGCCTGTACGGGCTGAACGCGCTCCAGCACGTCACCGAGGGGATGGCCTTCGCGCTGGCGATCGTGATCGCCCTGATCCCCCGCCGCGGCGACCTGGTGGGCCTCGCCGCGGGCTGCGCCGCGATCCTGATCGGCGCCGAGCTGGCGATCGAACACTGGTTCTACCTCTACATCGTCTGGTTCTTCCCGCTCGTGATGCTCGCCCTTCTGGGGCGCTTCTCAGCTCCGCTCAGGCGGGCGCCGGACGAGGCATCAACACCTGCTCGATCGAGTCGGCCCGCAGCCGCTCTGAGCAGCTGACGAGGACGCCCATCAGCCACGGGTCCTGATCCGAGGTCTCGAAGCGGACGGGCATGTGCGTGAGCAGCGACGCGATCGCCTGCTCGCGCTTGACGCCGATCACCCCGCCGCGCGGACCGGTCATGCCGACGTCGGTGATGTAGGCGGTGCCCTCGGGCAGCACGCGGGCGTCGGCCGTGGGCACGTGTGTGTGCGTGCCGACCACGGCCGTCACCCGGCCGTCCAGGTGCCAGCCCATCGCGACCTTCTCGGAGGTCGCCTCCGCGTGCATGTCGACGAGCACGTGGTCGACCTCTCCCAGCTCGGCGAGCGCGACCTCGATCTCGGTGAAGGCCGAGCGGCCCGCGCGCAGGTACAGGTTGCCGCTGATGTTGACGACGCCGAGGCGCACGCCGTCGCGCTCGACGACAGCCGTGCCCCGCCCCGGCTGGCTGCGCAGGAAGTTGGCCGGCCGCACGATCGCCGGGTTGCTGTCCAGGTAGGGATAGATCTCGCGGCGGTGGTAGGTGTGGTTGCCGAGCGTGATCACGTCGATCCCGGCCGCGAACAGCTGGTCGGCGTTCTTCGGCGTGATGCCGAGGCCGCCCGCGGCGTTCTCCCCGTTGGCCACGATGAACGTGGGCTGGTAGCGCTCCCGCAGCACCGGCAGGCAGTCGAGCAGCGTCTGGCGGCCGATGCCCCCGACGATGTCGCCGACGAACAGGATCCGGGCCGCGGCGCGAGCGCCGGGCCGTCCGCTCGCCTCGGTTTCAGCCGCCTGGGGCTCGGACATACTCTGGCAATGGTGGCAGGCACGTGATGCGGCGCTTCAGACGGCGCCCTCGGGCAGAGCCTCCGACCCGCGAAGAGCAGCGGCTCGTGTCGAAGCCCGACGCGGCGACGGTCGAGCCGCCGCGCGAGGTCGTGCCGCGATGGGTGCAGCTGGTGCTGCTGCCGCTGGCGATCCTGGCGGTCTGGGCGATCGCCAAAGCCGCCGGGAAAGTCCTGCTGATCTTCATCGTCGCCGGGCTGATCGCGTTGATCCTCAATCCTGCGGTGGGGCTGTTGCACCGGCGCCTTCCGCGCGGGCTGGCGGTCCTCGCCGTCTACGTCGCATTCTTCCTGGCGCTGGGCGGCATCGGCTTCGCGCTGGCGAACCCTATCTCGCATCAGGTGCAGAAGTTCACCAACAACCTGCCGAAACTCGAACGAGAAGCGAACAAGCAGCTGCTCGAAGCAGAACGCTTCTTCAACAGAAACGGCATCCACGTGAAGATCGTCAAACCCGGCAAAACCGCCGTGCAGAGCGTGTTCGACAAATTCGGCAAGAGCGCAGGCAAATTCGCGTCGTTCGGGACGGCGCTGATCGCTGAAATCGCCAATGCGATCTTCAATCTCGTGCTGATCTTCGTGCTGTCGGTCTACATGCTCCTGTACGCGCCGGAGATCGGCACGCTGGTGCGAAGAATCATGCCTTCGGGCGACGGCTCCAAGGCCGACGACTACCCGGTGCTGGTCCAGCGCGCGGTCTCGCGATACATCGGCGGGCAGCTGCTGTTCAGCCTCATCATGGGCCTGTCCGCGGGCCTCTCGCTGTACATCTTCGGGGTGATCGGCCTGTTCCCGGACGGCCGCAAGTACGCGGTTGCGTTCGGGGTCTTCTACGGCGTCGCGGAGCTCGTCCCGTACATCGGGCCGATCCTCGGCGCGGTCCCACCCGTGCTGGTCGCGCTGTTCACCGAACCGATCAGCGCCGTGTGGCTGGTCGCGCTGTTCATCGGGCTGCAACAGGTCGAGGGGCACATCGTCGCGCCGCAGGTCTTCGGCCACACCCTGCGCATCAACCCGATCATCGTGATCCTCGCGCTGCTGTTCGGGCTCGAGGTGCACGGCGTGCTCGGCGCTCTCGTCGCGTTGCCGATCCTGTCGGTGCTGCGCGAGACGGTGATGTACCTGGGCCGCCATCTGACCTTCGAACCGTGGGATCGCACCAAGCGCGAGCTGCTGTGAGCGCGGAGCTGCGCGTCGAGTCGCTGAGCAAGAGCTACGGCGCCCTGCAGGCCCTTCACGACGTCAGCTTCGAGGCCGCGCCCGGCGAGCTGGTGGCCGTGCTCGGACCGAACGGGGCCGGCAAGACGACGCTGCTCTCGATCCTCGCGGGCGCGCAGAGCGCGAGCGCGGGAACCGTCAGCGTTGCGCCGCGCGAGGTCGGCTGGGCTCCCCAGCAGCCGGCGCTCTACGCGAAGCTCACGGTCGCCGAGAACCTCGAGCTGTTCGCACGCCTGGAGGGCGTCGCCGACCCCAGCGGCGCGGTCGCGGCGATGCTCGCCCAGACGGGGCTCGAGCACCGCGCCGGAGAGCAGCTCGGCAGGCTCTCCGGGGGCAACCGCCAGCGCGTGAACGTGGCGATCGCGCTGATCGGCGACCCGCCCGTGCTGGCTCTCGACGAGCCCTCGGCGTCGCTCGATCCGGCCCAGCGGGAGCGGTTGTGGGTGTTCCTCGCGGGCCTCGCGGAACGGGGCACGACCGTGATCTTCTCCACCCACGGTCCCGGCGAGGCCCAGCGCCACGCCGGTCGGGTGCTGGTGCTCGACGGAGGCAGGCTGACGTTCGCGGGCACCCCCGCAGAGCTGATCGCGGCGGCCGGCGCTCGCGAGCACGACCTCGAGCACGCGCTCGTCACGTTCCTCGGCGAGGAGGCGCAGGAGGGGTGATCCCGCTGCTGCGCAAGGACATCCTGATCCTGCGGCGCTCGCGGCTGACGGTGGCGTTGCTGGTGATCTACCCGGTTGCGATCGCGCTGTTGATCGGCTTCGCGATCTCGCGAACGCCGGCGCGCCCGCACGTGGCGGTCCTCGACGAGACCGCCCCCGGCGAGACGGTGCAGGTGGGTGGCCGGCGGGTGGCCGTCAGCAGCTACGTCGACGGGTTGCTCGCGGGCGTCGACGCGACGCGCGTCTCAACCCTCGCGCAGGCCCGTCGGGACGTCGAATCCGCCAAGGCGATCGCCGCCGTCGTGATCCCGGCCGACGTCGCCGCGAAGGTCTCCTCGGGGACAAGTCAGGCGGAAGTCGAGGTGATCTACAACGGCAACGCGCTCGAGCAGTCATTGGTCTCCTCGCAGCTGCGCTCGGCCCTCGCGGAAGCGAACCTGAGCTTCTCCGAACAGATCCAGCGGGGCGCTGCGCAGGCGATCGCGCTGCTGTTGCGAGGCGGTAACCTCGGCGTGCTCGGAGCGCCCACGAAGCTCGTCGGGCTGGAGGAAATTCCCCCGCGGCTGAACAGGGTGATCGCGCACACGCCTCCCGGTGCCGACCGCAGGGCGCTGCAGCAGATCGCGCAGTTCGCGACCTTCGCTGCGCAGAACCTCGATGTCAGCAAGCGCGTGCTCGCGACCGTGGGGCAGCCGATCAAGGTTCGCACCACGCTCCTCAGCGGCCGGCGCACGCCGCTCGACACCTTCGCGGTGGTCGTGGCGGTGACGGTCTCGCTGATGTTCCTGGGCGTGCTGCTCGCCGCGGGCGGAATCGCCCTCGAGCGCGAAGAGAACGCGCTCGCGCGGCTGATCCGGGGGCTCGTCTCGCGCGAGTCACTCGTGTTCGAGAAGATCCTGCTCGCAGCCGCCTGCTCGTTCGGGGTGGCGTTCGCGATG
Source organism: Solirubrobacteraceae bacterium (assembly GCA_036394235.1). Taxonomy (GTDB): domain Bacteria; phylum Actinomycetota; class Thermoleophilia; order Solirubrobacterales; family Solirubrobacteraceae; genus Palsa-744. The sequence continues at coordinate 6,835 of DASWFM010000076.1, forward strand.
CTCGCCGGCGTGAGCGCTTTCGTGGCGATCGACTGGGGCAGGGTGGGGCAGTGGATCGCCGCCCTGGCCTGCGGTGGTGTCGCGTTCGGTGCGCTCGGCGTGGCGATCGGGGCGCTCGCCCGTGAGGTCCGGGCGGCGTCGCTGCTCGCGTTCCTGCTGTCGCTGCCGCTCGCCTTCCTCGCACTCGTGCCGGCCGGCGCCGTCGGGCACGGCTTCTACGACGCGATCGGCGTGGTCTCGTTCGTGTTTCCCTTCAAGGCGGCCCTGCAGGCGCTCGACGCGGCCGTCAACGGCGCGCGGCCGGCGCTGCCGGGTCCTGTCCTTCACCTGCTCGTCCTGGCCGCCGCATTCGCTCTGCTCGCCCGCATCGGCCTGCAGCGGGCGAGCTAGTGTCCTGAGTCAGAAAGTTCGACGGCGCTTCCCGGCGGCTGCCCGCGCCTCAGGACACTAACCTGAGGGGGGATGCCCTACCCGAGGACGCGAATGCGCAGGCTGCGGGCGACCGCCGGCCTGCGGGGGCTGGTGCGCGAGACCGAGCTGCGGGCCTCGCAGTTGGTGCTGCCGCTGTTCGTCGCCGACGCGCAGGCACGGGGCGGGCACGATCGCGAGCCGATCGAGTCGATGCCGGGCGTCGCGCGGCTGAGGCTCAGCGCGGCCGTCGCCGAGGCCGAAGAGGCTGCCGGCCTGGGCCTCGCCGGCGTGATGCTGTTCGGCATCCCAGCCGAGAAGGACGAGCAGGGCTCGGGCGCGTGGGACGAGGAGGGCGCGGTGCAGCTCGCCGTGCGGGCGATCAAGCAGGCGGTGCCCGAGCTGCTGGTGATGACCGACGTGTGCCTGTGCGAGTACACCTCCCACGGTCACTGCGGGGTCCTGCGAGCCGACAGCACGGTCGACAACGACGCGAGCCTCGAGCTGCTCGCCCGCACTGCCGTGAGCCACGCGCGCGCCGGCACCGACGTGGTGGCGCCCTCGGACATGATGGACGGGCGCGTCGCGGCGATCCGTGAGGAGCTCGACGGCGAGGGCTTCGCCGAGACTCCGATCCTCGCCTACTCCGCGAAGTTCGCATCCGCGTTCTACGGCCCCTTCCGCGAGGCGGCCGATTCGACCCCGGCCTTCGGCGACCGGCGTGCCTACCAGATGGATCCGGCCAACGGCCGGGAGGCCGTGCGCGAGGCGCTGCTCGACGTAGGAGAGGGAGCCGACATGGTGATGGTCAAGCCGGCGCTCGCCTACGGCGACCTGATTCGTGCCGTCGCCGAGGCGACCGGAATGCCGGTGGCGGCGTACAACGTCAGCGGCGAGTATGCGATGGTCAAGGCCGCCGCCGCGGCGGGATACCTCGACGAGCATGCGACGGTGCTGGAGATCCTGACCTCGCTGCGCCGAGCCGGTGCGGACACGATCATCACCTACCACGCAAAGGACGCGGCGCAATGGCTAGCCGAGGAGACCTGATCAGCGACAGCGCCGATGGGCGGCGCGCCGAGTCGGCAACGCCGAAGATCCGCAGCCGCTCCGGCGGCGCGGCGGTGCCGCTCGAGGACATCGACCGCAAGCTGCTGAACCTGATGCAGGGGAGCTTCCCGATCGCGCCCCAGCCGTACCGGCACGTCGCAGGCCTCGCGGGAGTCTCCGAGCAGGAGGTGATGAGTCGCGTCCAGCATCTGCTCGACAAGCGCATCATCCGCCAGGTCACGCCGATCTTCGACACGCGTGCGCTCGGCTATTCGTCGATGCTCGTCGCCGCCAAGGTCGACCCCGACCACCCCCATCGCGCGGCCCAGGTGATCAACGCCCACCCCGGCGTCTCCCACAACTACCTACGCAACCACGAGTTCAACCTGTGGTTCACGATCGCCACCGAGCCCGACTCCGAGCTCGGCCTCGAAGGCACCCTCGACGTGCTCGCGCGGGAGGCCGGCGCCGAATCGGTGCGTCAGCTGCCGACCCTGAAGCTGTTCAAGATCCGCATGGATCTCGAGATGGAGGGCGACACCGAGGCGCTGTCCAGCGCTGCCGAGGCGACACCGCCGGTCGAGCTCGAGCGCCAGCCCTACGACGATCACGACATCGCCGTGATCCGCGCGCTGCAGGGCGACATGCCCGTCGTCTCAGAACCCTACGCACCTGCAGCGGTGGAGCTGGGGTGCAGCCAGGAGACGCTGCTCGACCACCTCGCGGGCATGCAGGAGCGGGGTCTGCTCCGCCGTGTGGCCGCGATCCTCTATCACCGCCGTGCCGGCTTCTCGGCCAACGGCATGGGGGTCTGGAAGGTCCCCGAGGAGCAGATCTTCGAGGTCGGCTGCCGGATGGCGGCTGTGCGGGGCATCTCGCACTGCTATCAGCGCCCGACCTATCCCGACTGGCCGTATTCGGTCTTCACGATGGCCCATGGCCGCTCCAAGGAGGAGTGCGACGCGATCCTCGATGCGATCGCCGAGCAGACCGGCATCACGGGACGGGCGACGCTGTACTCCTCGACGGAGTTCAAGAAGATCCGACTCCAGTACTTCACCGAGGACTTCGAGGACTGGGAGCGCAGGCACGCTTGAGCGGAGCCGGCTGATGGCCTCGCTCACCGACAGCCGTTCGGCCGAGCTCTACCGGCGGGCGCAGCGCCGGTTGCCCGGCGGGGTCAACTCACCGGTGCGGGCGATGGCCGCGATCGGCCGAGACCCGCTGTTCATCGATCGCGGCGAGGGCGCCGAGCTGATCGACGTCGATGGCAACAGGTTCGTCGACTACGTCTGCTCCTGGGGGCCCCTGATCGCAGGTCACGCCCACCCGGCGGTGGTCGAGGCGGTGAGCGCGGCGGCGTCCAAGGGGACGAGCTTCGGGGCGCCGACCGCAGGCGAGGTCGAGCTCGCCGAAGAGGTTTGCGCGAGGTTCGAGAACGTGGAGATGCTGAGGATGACCTCCTCCGGTACGGAGGCCTCGATCACCGCACTGCGCCTCGCCCGGGCGGCGACCGGCCGCGAGAAGGTCGTGAAGTTCGCGGGCGCCTACCACGGCCACGTGGACGGGCTGCTCGCCGCGGCCGGCTCGGGCCTGGCGACCCAGGGGCTGCCCGCGAGCCCCGGCGTCACGAGGGGGGCGGCGGCCGACACGATCGTCGTCGCCTGGAACGACCCCGAGGCGCTGCGAGCGGCGGTCGCCGAGCACTCCCCGGCGGCGATCATCGCCGAGCCGCTGCCCGCCAACATGGGGCTCGTACCCCCGCACACGGGCTTCCTCGAGCTGCTCCGCGAGCAGGCCGATGCGAGCGGAGCGCTGCTGATCCTCGACGAGGTGATCAGCGGCTTCCGCGTCGCGCGGGGCGGCGCCCAGGAGCTGACCGGTGTGATCGCCGACCTCACCGTGATGGGGAAGGTGATCGGGGGAGGCCTGCCGGCGGCGGCGCTCGGAGGTCCGGCGGAGCTGATGCGGATGCTCGCCCCCTCGGGGCCGGTCTACCAGGCCGGAACGCTGTCGGGCAACCCGCTCGCGGTGGCGGCGGGCCTCGCCACCCTGGGTCTGCTCGACGATCACGCCTACCTGCGCCTGGCGGCGACGACAGAGCGCCTCGCCGAGGGGCTGCGCGCGGCGGCGGGGGAACGGCCGGTGCAGGTGCAGAGCGCGCCGGGTCTGTTGACGGTCTTCTTCAGCGACGTAGGAGTCGAGAGCTTCGAGCAGGCACAGGCCTGCGACCTGCAGTCCTACGCTCTGTGGTGCCGGGAGCTGCTCGGCCGTGGCGTCTACCCGCCGCCCTCGCAGTTCGAGGCCTGGTTTCCCTCCCTGGCGCACGGGGAGGAGCACGTCGAACGCACGCTGCTCGCCGCCGAAGCCGCCTTCGCCGCGCTGCCGGCGCGGGAGCAGGCGGCATGAGCGGCGCCATCGCGGGCGGTGCGGGCACGGGTCTCGAGCGCCTGCGCGAGCTGTTGCTCGACGGAGGCGGGCTGCTCGCGGGCCTGCTCCGCGAGGAGCAGCGGGGCGGCGGGCCGGCGGCGGCCTCGGCGGACGGCCGGGACGGCTCGCTCGGGCACGCGGCGCCGCAGCCCGCATTGCTGGCCGCGGCCGGGCCGCGCGCGGAGGGGCACCGCGAGGAGTACGAGATGCTCGTCGAGGCGATCTACGAGGGCTACCTGCTGCACTACCGCGAGCCGCGCCTGTTGCGTGTCCCGGAAGCCGACCTCGGGCTGCTGGCCGGGGACCGGCTGTATGCGATCGGCCTCGCGCAGCTCGTGGCGCTCGGCGACACCGGCGCCGTGGCGGAGCTCGCCGACACGATCACGCTGAGCGCACTCGCACACGGCGCTGACGCCCGTGAGCTCGCCGACGCGGTCTGGGAGGCCGGTGCGAGCGCCGTCGGCTGGGGGTCGAGCGAGATGCACCGAAGGGCCAAGCGAATGGTGCTCGAAGGCGACCCCGGGGCGCTCGATGCGATGCGCACAAGCGTTCGCAATGGCCCGGCGCCGCCCTGAATCGCGCATCGATATTGTTTGCCCGGCAGTGGCTGACAAGCGCCTAAGGCACAAGTCCAAATACACCCTCGACCGCGGTATTCCCGGCGCCTTCGAGGGGGAGACGATCACACGCAGGCGCTTCATGACCGGCAGCGCCAACGCGGCCGGTGCGGTGGCCGCCGCGGCCTTCACGCTGCCGGCCCTGGGCTTCGCGCTCGGGCCGATCTTCAAAAGCACGCCTCACCGCTGGGAATCCATCGGCACGGAGGCGATGTTCAGCGAAGACAACTACGTGCCCGTCGTGATCACGGTGACACCCGACATAGGCGAGGCCGGCAAGTCGACCGCCTACATCCGCAAGTTCAACCCCGCGATCGACACCGACCCCTACGACAAGGACACCCCCTACATCGCGATCACCAGCCGCTGCGCCCACCTCGGCTGCCCGGTTCGCTGGGTGGACGCCGCCGAGCGCTTCATCTGCCCTTGTCACGGCGGCGTGTACGACCTGCTCGGACGTCGGGTCGGCGGGCCCCCGGTCCGTCCGCTGGACCGCTTCTACACCCGCGTCAACGGTCAGACGGTG
>DASWFM010000077.1:0-4550 GCA_036394235.1 Solirubrobacteraceae bacterium
GGCTTCGACACGCTCACGCGTTCGTTCGGACAGACAACCGACATTGCCATCGAATGGGACGCCGAGCCTTCCTTCGCCGGGCTGACCCTTGCCGATCTGAGGGCGCTCGGACCGCGAGAGGAGCAGTCGAGCGCAAGGATACGGGCAACGCTCGGCGGCACGACCGTCTCGTCCGACCTGTCGTCTCTCGTACCTGGAGTTTCACAGGCGGTCACCACGGGTCTGGCGCCGATCTACGCAATCGCGGCTGAGGTCGCCCTCGTGGGCCTCGGCGTGCTGCTCGGCGTCAGCTTGCTGAAGCTCGAGCGTCAGTCGTTCGAGCTGGCGGTCCTGACAACGCGCGGGGCTCCCATGGCCGAGCTCGTCGCCATTCAGGCCGGGGAGGCGGCCATCGCCGCGATCGCGGCGTTCCCTCTTTCGCTTCTGACAGCCCTGGGGCTGGCGCTCGTCGCACGCGCTGCCCATGGTCCGGCGCTGCCGGGAACGCTCTTCCCGATCGGCCTCAACGCGCAAGCCGTCCAGGTCGCGGTCGCCGGCGTGACGCTTGGCGGTCTGGTCCTGGTGGTTGTCTCGCTCCGGCGGCTTCGCCAGACGGTCATCCAGGAGCGCGGGCGGCTCTCCCGGACCAGGCGCGGCATCTCGGCGCGGCTCCCGTACGAGCTCCTGCCTCTGCTGCTGGGCGCCGCGGCGCTGACGGAGCTGCGCCGTCACCAGGTCGGCGGCACGGGATCTGGGCTCGATCCGCTCACGCTTGCCGCTCCCACGCTTCTGCTGCTCGGAGTCGCGGCGCTGGCCGCGCGCCTGCTGCTCGCGGGCGCAAGAAAGCTCGACCGGGTGGCAGTAAACGTTCGCGAGCCTTCTTCTTACCTGGCGTTGCGCAGGCTGTCGCGGTCGGGCTCAACCACCTGGCTCGCGCTGCTGCTGGTGCTATCCGCTGCCCTGTTCACCTTCGCAACCACCCTCAGGACGACCGAGCTGACCCGCAACCAGAACGCAGCGCGGGCGCAGGTCGGAGCCGACTGGAGCCTGTCCGTCGGCTGGCCGAAGCAGGGCGTGTCCGCCACGAAAAGGCTCGGCTCCAGAGCCACGCTGGCCTTCTACGGATCGGCTGCGGCCTCATCCGCCCCCGCCCTGCAGCTGGCAACGATCATCGGGGTCGACCCGGCGTCCTACGCAGCAGCCGGATGGTGGCAGGCAAGGGACGCGAGCCAGCCACTGGCATCTCTGCTGTCCAGGCTCTCATCTCTGCCCATCGGGATGGCGCTGCCGCACGGAGCGCAGGCACTTCAGCTTCGGGTGAGCTCCTCGGGCGGAACGGGCCTGCGGCTGTGGGTCGTGCTCTCCTCGTCGACCGACAATTTCCTTCGACGCCCCCTCGGTGTGCTGCGGCCAGGAACCACAACGTATCGGGCGCGGCTCGACGGGGCCTCCCGCCTCCTCTCGATCATGCTCAGCGGCTCTCCGCAAGCGGTGGAGAAGCTGTTTCGTCATCCCAAGGTTCGTCTTTCCTTCGAGGACCTGGTCCTGTCCGGAGCCGGCGCCGAGCGGACAGTCGACCTGTCGGCCTGGCGCGGCCTGGAGGCCGACGGGACCAAGGTCGGCGTCACGCCTGTCGGTGCTGGAGGGCTTCAGGCGGCGTTCACGGTGTCGCAGGGCGGGTCTCTGGCAGGCATCGCTCCCGCATCTTCGCGCGTGCCGGCTCTGATCGGCGGAGTAGGGCGTGGCCAGGCGCTCACCCGCGCTACTCTTCAGGTCGGCTCGCTGGTCCTTCCGGTCCGGATCGCGGGGAGAATGAACGCCTTCCCCGCCGCCACTGAGCGAGGGCTTCCCTTCGCCGTGGTGCCTGTGCGGGCACTGATCGAGCGATTCCAGCAGGCACTTCAGCCACCCGGCGGTGTGTTCGTGGTGCTCTCTATGGGGGACGCGAGCCCGGTTGCCCTGATCAGGCGCGCCGGGCTCCAGGTCACCGCAGTCTCGAGCGCAGCGGCAATCGAGGCCACGCTCGCGTCACAGCAGGAGAACCTCGCGATCGGCATCGAGTTCGCCGCGGCGATCGCCGGCGTGGCACTCGCGATGCTCGCACTCGTCCTGTCCGCGTACTTCGGAGGGCGCCGTTATGAGTACGAGGCGGCATCCTTCGAAGCGCTGGGCGCGAAGCTCAGGAACGTCGTCGCAACGCTCGCATTCGAGTACGGTGCCGTCGTTCTCTGCGCCGCGACCGTCGGAATGGCGGTGGGCCTCGGCCTGCTGGCCGCCACGAACTCGTACGTGACCGCGCCCGCGGGCGGACCCGCGGCCACAGGTCTCGTCGTCGATTGGCCAGCGATCGCGGCCGCCGCGATAGTTGCCGCCGCTTCGCTGGCCGGCACGCTCCTGGTTGCGACCATGAGGATCCGCCGGCTCTCACCTGCGGCGGTCCTGCGAGGTGAACCAGAATGAGCATCAACGGACAAAGCCACGACGGCCATGCCCGGCCAGGCGGCCCGTTCACGCACGCTCACGGAGATGATTCCGCCTTCATCAGGTTGGATCGCGTCTACAAGGTCCATCGAGTGGGGGACGTGGGCGTGGCGGCCCTGGGGGGCGTCTCGTTCGACGTCGCAAGGGGTGAGTTCGCCGCGATCGTAGGGCCGAGCGGAGCGGGGAAGTCCACGATCCTGAACCTGATCGGCGGCGTCGACACTCCCACGGCAGGCCTGGTCTCGGTCGGCGGTACGGATCTGTCGCAACTCGACACCGCCGGGCTGTCGGCTTACCGGAGATGGACGGTCGGCTTCCTGTGGCAGGGGACGACCAAAAACCTGGTCCCTTACCTCACTATCGCCCAGAACGCGGAGCTTCCCCTGCTGCTCGCCGGTGTGCAGTCTGCCGCGAGTCGCCGTCGCAGAATCACCGACCTGCTCGAGCTCATGGGATTGGCCCGGAGGGCGAACCACCGTCCTGCGATGCTATCCGGCGGTGAGCAGCAGCGAGCGGGTCTCGTTGTCGCCCTCGCGCACAAGCCGGCCGTCGTGCTCGCCGATGAACCAACCGCAGAGATCGATGCCGAGGGCGCGGACCAGGTGGTCCAAGCGCTTCGAGCTGCGTGTACCGAGTTCGGCTCGACGGTCTTCATGGCCACTCACGACCTGATCGCGGCCTCGAAGACCGACACCACCTTCCGCCTGATCGACGGCAGGGTGCGGGGACCGGCCGGCCGGGCCAGTCTCGACGCATCGGGCCGGATCACTCTTCCGCAGGCCGCCGCGTCCTTGCTCGGATCGGCCGCATCGGAGGTCGAGGTAGAGCTGGAGGGAGACGAGGTCAGGATCCGGCGCTCTCAGGAGCCGGTCGCCTACCAGCCAGCAGGATCGGGCGGAAGAGCCGCGAGAGCGGTTCGGTCGCGCGCCCCCTCGGCCATGACGAGTGATGACACGATGGCCGCGGCCGCTGCGAGCGTCACCGGCTCTGCGAGCGTCACCGCCACCTCGAGCCCCGGCGGACGCGCGGAGGCACCGTTGCTGTCGGCCACGCAGATCCATCGCAGGTACGGCCAAGGCGGGACGAGCACGGTCGCCCTTCAAGACGCCTCGCTTCACCTCGCAGCGGGCGAACTGGTCGTCGTCATGGGGCCCTCGGGCTCGGGAAAGAGCACCTTGCTCGGCGTGCTCGCGGGCTTCGAAGCGCCTGATAGCGGAAGCGTGATGTGGCGCGGCCAGTCACTCGCCGATATGCCCGCCACCGAGGTGGCGCGCCGCAGGGCCAGCGAGTTCGGGGTGGTGTTCCAGTCCCTCGGCCTCTTCCCGGCCCTGACCGCCCGCGAGAACGTCTACCTGCCGCTCCTCATCTCCGGAGCCGACCCGGAATCCGCCGCCGCGGCGGCGGCAAGATGGCTCCGCCGCCTAGGTCTCGAGGACCGAGCAGAACATCGCCTGTTCGAGCTCTCACTCGGACAGCAGCAGCGAGTCGCCGTGGCCCGGGCCCTCGCACCGGAGCCGGACATCGTCCTCGCCGACGAGCCCACCGCCGAGCTCGATCACGAGGCGGCGACTGTCGTGATCGAGGCCCTGCGGGAAGTCAGCCTGCGCGGCGGCGGCGTTATCCTCGCCTCCCATGATCCTCACGTTCTGCTGGTAGCCGATCGGGTCGTTGTGTGTCGCGCCGGGCGCCTTGTGGCGGAGGGATCGCCAGGCGAGATGACTGAATTCCTCATTACCGACTGACAAGAGCTGCAATCCTCCTTCCTCTTGAGTCTGCCGGCTAGGGCTCGAGCCCGGCAATCAGGTCGGCCGGGATGATCCGGACGGCAAACGGACAGTCAGCCTCCCAGGCGTCGCGCCCCGACACCGCGGCCACCTCGTGATAACAGCTGCCCCGAAGCTCGAAGGCCGTCAAGGCCGGCCGACTCCGGTCCGGATCGACCAGCCAGTACGACCGAACTCCCATCCGTTCGTAGACCGCCTTCTTCAGGCTGCGGTCTCGCAGCCCGCTACTCGGCGAGATGACCTCGACGGCGAGCAGCGGCGCCCTGGGCAGGTTCACCTCGGTGAGGTCGGCGAACCGGGCCACCA
>DASWFM010000078.1:0-4383 GCA_036394235.1 Solirubrobacteraceae bacterium
GTGGTGCTCGCCGGCTTCCCCGCCTGCTCGGCTGCACCCTCCGGCAGCTCCCCGGCCGACCAGCCCGCGGGTGCGCCAAGCAGCAGCAGCCGGCCGCCGGGCTTGACGCCGAGCTTCTTCCACAGCGGCGTGCCGGAGTAGCCGACAGGGGGCCCGGTCACGACAGCCGCCCAATCAGGGCGCCGGCGATTCCCGCCGAAGCGGCGAAGAGCGCGTGCGCCGGGGCCATCGGCGCATTATCGCCCTGCGTCAGACGCTGACGGTCTCGGCCAGGCGCGCGGCGTCCGGCCCGGCGGTGCTCACGCCCGCATCGGCCGCGAGCGCCACGGCCTCGGTGTCGCGCCCGATCAGCGTCCACGCCACGAGTGCGCCGGCGAGAGCCACGGCGGCGCCAAGCCGCAGGCCGTTCTGAAGCGCGTACACAAAGGCTTCGTGTCCCGCCCGTACGACGCCCGCAGGGGCTCCGTGCGGCGGACCGGCGGCGCCGAGGCCGGCCGTGAGCGTGGAGCGCGTCGAGGCGGGCACGGATGGCAGCAGCTGACCGAGCTTGGAGCCGCCGAGCGTCGAGACGAGGGCGCCCAGCACCGCGACGCCGAAGGTGCCGCCGACCATGCGGCTCATCGAGAGGATCCCGGAGGCGACGCCCGCCTTGGCGGGCTCGACGGAGTTCATCGCCGCAGTGCTCATCGGCGACATCACGAAGGCCATGCCGATGCCCATCAGCACGAAGCCGGGGAGCAGCGCCGCGTACGCGCTCGAGATTGTCAGCGATGACTGCCAGAACAGCGCGCCCGAAACACACAGCAGGCCGAAGGTCATCAGCGGGCGCGAGCCGACGCGGTCGGCGAGGCGTCCGGCGATCGGCGCGATCAGGACGATCATCAGGGTGGAGGGGAGGAAGCGGACACCCGCCTGCAGCGGCGTGTAGCCACGGATGTTCTGCATGTACAGGGCGAGGAAGAAGAACATCGCGAGCATCGCGAAGCTGACGATGAAGGCGACGATGTTGGCGCCGAGGAAGCTGCGCGAGCGGAAGAAGGCGAAATCGACCATCGGCACCCGCCTGCGCGTCTCGATCACCGCGAACGCCGCCAGGCCGATCACGGCGACCGTGTAAAGGGCCATCTCACGGGTCGACCCCCAATGCCAGGCGTTGCCCTCGACGAGCGCCAGGACCAGCGCCGCGAGGCCCACCGTCAGCGCGGCGACGCCAGGTACGTCGACGGTCCGCGCGACCGTTTCGTCGCGCGACTCGCGTACCGCGAAAAGCGTCACGAACACCGCGACGACAGCGACGGGGAGGTTGATGAAGAAGATCGACTGCCAGCTCACGTTTTCGACGAGGAAGCCGCCGAGCACCGGCCCGATCGCGAGCGCGAGCGCGGAGACGCCGGCCCAGGTGCCGATCGCTCGTCCCCGCTCGGCGGCGGGGAAGGCGTTGGTGATGATCGACAGCGTCGCGGGCATCATCAGGGCGGCGCCCGCGCCCTGGACGGCGCGCCAGGCGACCAGCCAGGTGTCGTCCGGGGAGAAGCCGATCGCGGCGCTCGCGCCGGCGAAGATGCCGACCCCGGCGAGGAACACTTTGCGGCGGCCGAAGAGATCGCCGAGACGGCCTCCCGTGACGAGCAGCACCGCGAAGGAAAGCGTGTAGGCGTTGACGGTCCACTCGAGCGAGGCCGTGGAGGCGTGCAAGGAGCGCTGGATCGAGGGCAGCGCGACATTGACGACGGTGTTGTCCAGCATGATCATGAAGAGCGCGAAGCACATCGCGCCGAGCGCCCACCAGCGCCTGTTCTCGGCGTTCATCTGCAGCGCGCGGATCCTGTCGGTCATCGAGCCCGCCCCTTTGCGACGGGCTTGTACGCGGCGATCTCCTCGCGCCGCTCGAGGATCAGCGCCAGGGCCTCGCCCAGCGCCTGTGCCTCATCCGCGGCCAGCGAGTCGATCAGACCTTGCAGAGCCGACAGCCGCGCCTCGTTGAGGGCGAGCGGCACCTGGCGCCCGCCGGAGGTCAGTCGCACGCTCTTCATGCGGCGGTCCACCGGATGCTCCTCGCGCTCCACCAGGTCGCGCTCATATAGGCCGTCGACGGCGCGGCTCATCGCCGCCAGCGAGACGCCGAGCGAATCGGCGAGTGCCTTCACCGAGCGGTCCGCGCCGGCCAGCTCCAGGGCGCAGAGGGCCTTGATCTGCGTGAACGACAGGTCGAGCTCGGCGATCGTGTTGAAGGTGCCGAGGTTCGCATTGCGCATCAAATAGGCGGCGAGGGCGTACAGGTCGCCCGTCAGGACCTCGCGATCGCTACCCGCACGTCCCGCGGGCGGGGGAGAGGCAGTTGCTTGCATACGCGCAACTATATTCGCAGCGCAATTGTTGCGGGTGTGCGATCGGTCACACAGCGTTCAGCGGGCTCGAAGCGCTCAGCCGGCGGGCCGAAAGGGCAGCTCGAGCACTTCCGCCGTCGTGGCGCCCGTGCCCACCGTGAGGCGGGCGCCCGGCTCGGCCTCGCGGCGTACGAGCGCGAGCGCGATCGGGCCGAGGCGGGGTGAGTGGGTGACGCTGCCGACCCGCCCCACGACACGCTCGCCGAGCTTCAGCTCCGCGCCGGTCTCTGCGGGGGCCGAAAGGATCAGGCCGCGCAGGTGGCGGTTCGGCTTGCCCCTGTAGAACAGCCGCGCGACGGTCTCCTGACCGACGTAGCAGCCCTTGGTGAAGCTCACGGCCCGCTCGTTGAGGCCGGCCTCCTGCGGAATCACGGAGTCATCGAGGTCGAGGCCGTAGCGGGGACGGCCCGCCTCGACGCGCAGGCACTCGGCCGCGGCCTCGGCGACGGGAGTGGCGCCACGAGCCCGCAGGGCCGCGGCCAGTGCGGCCGTTTCCTCTGAGGGAACTAGAAGGTCGATGCCGAGGTCGGTGCGGATCGCCAGCGCGCCGATGCCGTCGAGGACGATCGGGGCGTTGGCGTGCTCCTCGGGGCCCGGGTCGGACCCGGCCACCTCGGCAGCGCGCGGCCCGATCAGCGACAGCAGCCCTCGCTCGACCGTCCGCTTGTGCAGCTCGACGCCGTAACCCACCTTGAAGCGCCGGATCATGTCGAACAGCTCCTGCAGCGCCGGGCGCTCGGTGTCGAGGAGCAGTTCCGTGCCTCCGCCGCCCGGAGCGTCGACGGCGAGCACCCTGAGGTCGCCGAGCATCTTGCCCTTGTGGGTGAGGAAGGCGGCGTAGCAGCCTTGCCCGGGCGCGAGAGCGGCGAGCTCGTTCGTCACCTGGCCGTTCAGGAACTCGATCGCCCCTGCGCCGGTGAGCGACAGCTTGCCGCGCTCGGAGCGGTCGAGCAGACCGCAGTCCTCCAGCAGCAACTGGTACTCCTCGCCCAGCGTTCCCGTAGCGGCTCCGGCCATTGCTTCGAGAATAGCCACGCTAGTGTTGGCCTCGATGGGGCTCGCCGACACCTTCCAGCGGATCGTCGACTCGCTGCCCGAGGACTGGACGGACCTCGAGCTCGACATGCGGATCGCCGACGAGTCGCGCTACGTCGAGGCCGCGCTGTTCCTCGCCACGTGCAATGCGAGGCCCTACTCGCACAACGACTGGCACTGGCGGCTGCTCGTCGCGCACAACTTCGGTCACGCGGCCGCAGCTCCGACGGTCCATGGCGCTCTGCGGCTGCTCGACGAAGCGGGCTTGGACGGTGAGATGGTCGTGCGCGAGATGCGCGAGGGCCGCGTCGAGGTGACGCCCTTCTGGGGCCGGCCGCAGTCCGCCCGCGAGGAGTTCCGCCGGCTGCGCGCCCAGTAGCGCGCCCGCTCGAGACCCCGGTGGCCCGCGCACTCGTCCTGACCGCCGATCTCCTGTTCGGCTCGAACGTGCAGGGGATGCTCGCCGCTGCAGGGCAGGAGGTCGAGCTCGTGGCCGACGCCTCGGCGCTGCGCGACGCGCTCGTCGTCGCGGCGCCGGTGGTGGTGATCGTCGACCTCACCGACGACGCTCTCCAGGGCGTGCAGACCGTCACCGAGATGCGCGAGGAACACCTTCTCGAAGGGATCCCCTTGGTCGGCTACTACTCCCACGTCGAACCGGGCGTGCGGGAGCTCGCCCTCGCCGAGGGATTCGACCTGGTGGTGCCGCGCTCGCGCATGGCCCGCGAATGCCCTCAGCTGATCGAGCAGGTGCTCGGACCCACCTAGCCAGGGGCCGAGGGCGGCTGCGCGCTCCCGGGCCCTTGCTTGCGCTCGGCTACGTGCTCGCGGCCGCCTGCTCGCGCTCGGCTCGGCGCACCAGCGGATGGTCGGGCCGAGCCCCCGGTCCGGGCCGGCCGAGCGCGTCGCGGGCCTTGAGCCTCGCGCCGCACCGCTCGCAGATCCTGTGCTCGTCGACGGA
>DASWFM010000079.1:0-1767 GCA_036394235.1 Solirubrobacteraceae bacterium
TAGGAGCGGGTCTCCGCGTACGGGACGGATCGCAGCGCCCGCCACACACGGCGTTGAAACTCGCTCCCGGTGATCTGCAGGGGAAGCTCGAACTCCGTGCGCTCGCCGGAGAAGTACTGCTCGAGTTGCAGGCGTGTCTCGGCGAAGGGCTCGGCGGCCTCTCGCCACTCCGGCCCGACCCCGGGCCGTCCGCGCTGGCCCTCCATCGAGATCGACCACAGGCGCCGCTCATCGCCGGTGAGCAGCAGACTGCCGAGCGGGCTCGGCACGTGGGTGTAGAGGACGCTCGTCCCCTCGGCTCGCCGCGCTCGGTGCCGGCGAGGTGCGGCAGCGGGGGCGCTCACGCCGCGATCGCCAGGCCGCCTGGCGCCCTTCGCGATCCGGCCTGCTGCCCGGCCCCGGCGGCGAGCTCTGCCCACAGGTGCTGGGTGGCATAGGCCCGGTACGGTCGCCACGGCTCCCCGCGGCGCTCGAGCGACCGGTCGGGATCCGGCACCCCGAGCCGTTCCAGCGCACGCCGCACGCCGAGATCGCCGGCCGGGTATGCGTCCGGGTCGCGCAGCGCTCGCATCGCGATGTAACCGGCCGTCCATGGGCCGACCCCCGGCAGGGCGAGCAGCCCGGCGACGCTGCGCGCGCGGTCCGCGCCCTCGCCGAGCTCCAGATCGCCGCTCGCGAGCGCCGTGGCCAGCGCGACCAGCGTTGCGCCACGGGCGCGTGGCATCGGCAGATCGGCCGGGTCGAGCGCGGCCAGCACCGCGGGTTCGGGGAAGGCGTGCGTCACCGTCCCGACCGGTGAGCTCAGAGGCCTCCCGTGGGAGGCGACGAGACGGCCGGCGATCGTGCGCGCACCGATGACAGAGACCTGCTGGCCCAGGACCGCCCGAATCGCGAGCTCGGCGCCGTCGGGGCTGCCCGGAACGCGGCGCCCCGGCTGGGAGGCGACAGCGGCGCCGATCACAGGGTCTGCTTCGAAGCGCTCACGAATGCTCTGCGGGTCGGAGTCAAGGTCGAGCAGGCGCCGGCAACGGCTGATCGCGGCGCCGAGGTCGCGCAGGTCTGCGAGCCAGAAGGTGGCGCGCACGTAACCCTCCGCCGGCGTCAGCTCGACGATCCCGTCTCCCCGTGGCAGCACCAGGCTGCGGCGATGTCCACCCGGTAGAGCCTGCTCGGCGCCCGGCGCGGCGCGGGCGGCGAGGAAGCCGATCAGCCCGGCCGCGTCGAGCGGGGCGCGGTAGGGCAGCCGCAGCGTCAGGCCCGGGCGCGCCCCGGCATCCTTCGGCGCGCCGAGTGAGCGTGCGTGACGACGCGTGCGGAGCTCGCTCGGAGACGAGCCGAAGAGCAGCCTGATCGTCGCGTTGAACTGCCGGACGCTCGCGAAGCCCGCGGTCAGGGCGAGCTCGCCGATGCGCAGGTCCGTCGTCTCGAGCAGCACGCGAGCCGTCTGGGCGCGCTGCGCCCGGGCGAGGGCGAGCGGACCGGCGCCGACCGCGTCCAGCAGGCATCGATGGACGTGACGCTCGCTGTAGCCGAGCCGCGAGGCGAGCCCGCCGACGCCCTCGCGATCGACGACGCCGTCGGCGATCAGCCGCATCGCGCGACCGACGAGGTCGGCGCGTGAGTCCCACTGCGGAGATCCCGGGGCGGCGTCGGGACGGCATCTCTTGCAGGCTCGGAACCCCGCCTCCTGCGCTGCGGCGGCAGTCGCGTAGAAACGGACGTTCTCCCGTTTCGGGGTCCGTGCCGGGCAGCTCGGCCGGCAATAGA
>DASWFM010000080.1:0-8998 GCA_036394235.1 Solirubrobacteraceae bacterium
TCGAATACCGCAACCTCGAGACGGCCACGCGGGAACCTGAAACGTTCCGCAACCAGCAGACCGCAGCGCTGGCAGCGGGCAAGCAGGCCAAGGGCTGGTACTACATCGAGCTCTTCTACCACCTGCAGGGCGCCGAGAAAAGCGGCTACGTCACCGAAAAGTACCTCCAGGGGCTCGCCGAAGCCACGCCCGGCCTGAACCTCGCCCGGTGGCAGGCCGCCCGCGCCGACCAGTCCTTCCAGGCCCAGCTGGCGACGGACACCCAGGAAGCGAACAACGTCGGCTTCACGGGCACCCCGTCGTTCCTGGTCGGCAAGTCGGGTGGGGCGATGAAGAAGCTCGAATACACCTCGCTGACCGACCCGGCGAGCTTCGAAGAAGCGGTCGAAAAGACGCTCAAGGCGTAGTCGCGGTGAGCGCGCGGACGCTGCGCAGGACCCTGATCGCGATGGCCGTGCTCGGTCTCGGGCTGGCCTCCTACCTGACCTACATCCACTACGCGGGGATCAAGCCGCTGTGCGGCCGCGGTGGTGGATCCTGCGAGCTCGTGCAGACCTCCAGGTACTCCCATCTCGCCGGCGTGCCGGTCGCGCTGCTGGGCCTGATCGGCTACGTGCTGATCCTCGCCTCACTGCTGGCCCCCGACGAAGAGCGCTTCAGATTCGCCACGGCGGCGCTCGTGCTGGGCGGGTTCGCGTTCAGCGTGTACCTGACCTACCGCGAGGTCTTCTCGCTTGAAGAGATCTGCGAGTACTGCGTGTCGAGCGCGGTGCTGCTGACGTTGATGCTGCCACTCTCGCTCTGGCGCTTCCTGCGTGGCGCGGACGCCGGCGGCTCAGTCTCCCCCGCCTCCCCGGGCCCGAGCGCCGAGCAGCCGACGGCGCTGCGCAGCGCCGGCTGAGCGCGGGGCGTCCGCTCCCTCCCGCTCGCCGCGGGCTCGTGCCGCCCGCGAAGAAACCGCGGCCGCGGCCGCGCCGGGTAGCACCGCGATGGCCCGGGTTGCGGAGGTATTCCGGTGTCAATCCGTCCAACGCGAAGCGCCGCGGCCGGGCATCGGGACAGCGGCGGCCGAGGAGATCCTGACCATGGGGAGCGACCCGATCACCGCGAGCGGCGCGGCGCCGGAGCAGGCCGACCGCGGCCAGGCGTCGGAGCACCCCGATGCGGGTGTCCGCAAGCTCTTCGAGATGACCAGCGATCTGCTGGCGACGATCTCGCTGGATGGCTGCTTCACGCTGCTGAACCCCGCCTGGGAGCAGCTGCTGGGCTGGAGGCGCGAGGAACTCCAGTCGCGACCCGTAACGGACTTCGTCCACCCCGACGACGCCGAGCAGCTGCTCGGGCCGATGCGGGCCGGCGCGGGCCACCCTTCGGACCTTCCCAACTTCACGACCCGCTATCGCCACCGCGACGGATCCTGGCACTGGCTGCTGTGGAGCGCCCGCCGCGACGGCGCCACTTGGTACGCCGCCGCGAAGGACGTCACAGACCGCATGTGGCTTGAGCGCCAGGCCCTGCACGACCCACTCACGGGCCTGCCTAACCGAACGCTTCTGATGGACCGCGCGCGCCAGGCAGTGACGCGCCTGCACCGCAGCGACGGCGTGCTGGCGATGCTGTTCGTGGACCTCGACAAGTTCAAGGCGGTCAACGACAGCCTGGGACACGATGTCGGCGACACGCTGCTCGTGTCGGTCTCCCAGCGCCTCGCCGAGCTGATGCGCGACAGCGACACGATCGCCCGCCTCGGCGGCGATGAGTTCGTGATCCTCGCCGAGGAACTCGAGAACGAAGGCGAGGCGATGGCGCTCGCGACACGCGTGCTCGATGCTCTGGAGCGTCCGTTCCCGCTGGGAACGGCGGAGGTGGCGATGCTCGCCAGCGTCGGCGTGGCTGTCACGGATGACCCCGCGTCGGACACCGAGGCGATGCTCCGCGAGGCGGACCTCGCGATGTACAAGGCGAAGGGCGCCGGCGGGCGGCGGCTGGAGCTGTTCGACGACAGCCTCCGCCAGGCGATGGACACCCAGGTCGAGCTCGAGATGCTGCTGCGCGAGGCGCTGCCCCGCCAGGAGCTGCTGCTCGCCTACCAGCCGATGCTGCCGCTGGCAGGCGGCAGGGCGGTCGGCATCGAGGCGCTCGTGCGCTGGCGCCCGGCGCGCGACGGCGGCGAGGAGGAGCTGCTGCCCGGGACCTTCCTGCCGCCGGCCGAGGACAGCGAGCTGATTGTGCAGATCGGGCGGTGGGTGCTGCACGCCGCCTGCGAGCAGGCCGAGCGCTGGCGGCGCGCCGGCGTTGCCGTACCGGTGTCGGTCAACGTCTCGGCGCGGGAGCTGACCGAGCTCGACCTCGCCGAGCGTGTTCGTGAGGAGCTCGCCTACTGCCGGCTGCCGGGCCGGGCCCTGTGCATTGAGGTCAGCGAGGCGGCCGTAGCGCGCGACCCCGAGCGGGCGCGCGAGGCGCTGCGCGACCTGCGCCGCCTCGGCGTTTCGATCGCGCTCGACAAATTCGGCGCACGAGGGCTCTCGCTGGGGCTGCCCCGCAACGTTCCGCTCGACGTCGTCAAGCTCGACCGCGAGCTGACGGGCAGCTTCGACCGCGACAAGGAGCGCCGGGCGATGTTCGCGGCGACGATCGCGCTCACCAAGGAGGCGGGGCTGACCGCGATCGCCGTCGGCATCGAGACGAACCGCCAGCTCGCCCTCGCGCGGCGACTCGACTGCTCGATCGGCCAGGGATATCTGCTGCAGAGCCCGGCCTCGCCGGAGGACGTCCGGATCAGTGACCGCACGGGCTCGATAACGTCCGCGCCATGGCGTCCATTGGTGCGGCTGGGCGGCAGCAGCCGCCGCTGAACGAGAGCGACCCCGCGGCAGCGCAGAAGCGCTCCGCGGCGCAGGCCGCGGCCGAGCTGATCGAGCCCGGCATGCGCGTCGGTCTCGGGACCGGCTCGACGGTTGCCTACCTGCTGCCCGCGCTCGCCGCGCGTGGCCTGCATGGCCTGCGGTGCGTAGCAACCTCGCCCGCGAGCGAAGCGGCGGCGATCGCCCTCGGCCTGACGGTCGAGACCCTCGACCAGACCGGGGAGCTGGACATCGCGATCGACGGCGCCGATCAGGTCGATCCCGACGGCTGGCTGATCAAGGGCGGTGGAGGCGCGCATGTGCGTGAGAAGATCGTCGCCGCGGCCGCAAGGCGGTTCGTGGTGATCGTCTCGGCGGAGAAGCCGGTGGATGCGCTTTCGCCGCCGGTCCCGCTCGAGCTGATCGTCTTCGGCGCGGCCGCGACACTCGCGGCGCTCGCTCCCGCGGCGCTTCGTGGGGGGACCCCGCCGAGCCCGGACGGGGGGCTGATCGCCGACTACCTCGGGCCGATCGGCGATCGGGCGGCGCTGGCGGCACGACTGTCGGCGGTGCCGGGGGTGATCGGGCACGGCCTGTTCGCACCCGAGATGGTCAGCGAAGTTCTGATCGGGGAGGATCAGGGAGTGCGCCGGATGCGCGGCGCGAAGCCTTAGCCGCGGCCTCCGAGCGGCCTCAGCTCATCTGCCGAAGACATCGCGTGGCGCACGAGCACGCCGTCCTCGCCGACAACGTAGGCGCCCATCGTCAGGAGCGGCGGTGAGTAGACGTGGAGGGTCACGGCCGGCTCGCTGCCGGCATGACGCACACGGTGGATGTCCGCGGCCGAAAAGTGGAAGCTCTCCGTAGCCTTGAAGCTGCGGGTGCGCGGCTCGCCGCCGAGCGCCAGGCGCTCCTCGCGAACGGCGCCACTGACGACCGCGACTGCGCCGCAGGAGCGATCGTGGTCGTGGAAGCCCGTGTCGTGGTCCTCCATCCAGCAGATCAGCCAGGCGGTCAGGTGCGCGTCGCTCAACAGCTCCTGATAGGAGCGCTGGGTGGGGTCGTGGCGGATGTGGTCGATCCACAACTCCGGACGGTCTGCAAGCTCGCGGACGAATGCCTCGAGCTCCGGTCCGTCGAGGTTCCGCCCACCTGGCCGGGGGACGTCGTCGAGCGGCTTCGGCCGGAGGGTGGCTGCGGCGAGGCTCACAGCGCCGCGACCCCGGAGGGCTCCCCGAGCGCCCGCAGCGTCACCTCGGAGACCAGATCCCAGTCGAGCGTCGCCTCGAAGCCGTCGCCGCGGGGCTCGAGCACGGGACGGTCAGACCCGTAGAGGATCTGGCGGGCGCCGACGACCGACTCGACCGCGCCGACGGCGATCGGGCCATATGAGGAGGTCTCGTAGAACAGCAGCGGATCGGGCGCCAGGTGCCCCGGTCCGCCGCGAGCCGACAGGCGCTCCGCGTGCAGCGGCGCGAGCCCGGCGAGCATCGAGAAGATTACGCGCAGCCGCGGGTGATCCTGTCGGCCGAATGCCTGGAAGGCGAGCCATGCGGCCTGCAGACCGGCTACGTAGCCCGTCAGCGCCGGCCACCAGAGCGGCTCGGCGAGCGAAGCGCCCGCGGCGGCTGGGGGCGCGGCGAGTCCCGGCCCCGGGTGCACGAACAACGGCGCGCCGCGGGTCTCGAGGCGGTCGAGGAGAGCGCGCATGTGCAGCAGCTCCTCAGCGCCCGCAAGGGCACCGGCGGGCACCGAGATGCCGACGCAGCCGCGGTCGAGCGCCCGGTCGACGTCGCCCGGCTCGGGGCGGTCGAGGGCGACGGCCCCCCACACGCCGAATCGGGCCCCGACCGACAGCGCCCCTTCGTGGTAGGCGTCCAGCAGCGCCGTCGCCTGCTCGCGGCACAGCCCCTCGATCCCGATCGGGCTCGACAGGCACAGCAGCGCCCTGTCCAGGCCGTCCCGCTCGACGAGGGCCGCGCGGCGGGCTGGATCCTCGCTCCCGCGGTCGATCACGTAGGGCCGCTCCCCGGCCAGGTACAGGACCGTCAGGCCGCGCTCGATACGGATGAAGGGGAGCTCTCGACGCAAGGCCAGCTGCTCCACCAGGGGCTCGCTCCAGAGGTGCTGGTGTACGTCCGTTCGCATGCCTGCCCGACAATAGCATGTTTGTCGATCCGATTTATGAGGTTTAGGACGTAGACCGCAGCCCCGAGCCGTGCGGCCGCGCCGTGGCATGATCGTCGCGTGAGCAACCCCAAAGAGGAGAAGCTCCCGCACGGACCTGTCGAGCGAATCAAGTGGCGCGCGAACGTCGCCGACCACGACTACGCCGCCGCCGAGGCCTACTTGTCACTCAAGTTCGACAAGGAATCAGTGCACAAGGCGGTCAAGCAGCTGCGCAAGGCACCGCTCACGAAGCGGCGCGCCAATGACATCCTGAGGGCCGCCGGCCTGACGGCCGCCCCGCTGGACGATCCAGGCGTGATGAAAGACCTGATCAAGGTGATCGAAGGGAAGGCTCTGAGCCCCGTGCTCGTGGTCAGCGCCGAGAGCGGCGCCGACATCGCCGATGGCTACCACCGCATCTCGCTCGTGTACCGGATCGATCCCTACGGGGAAGTCCCTCTGAAGGTCGGCTGAGGCCGGCGAGCAACCGGTCATCCGCCCGGATCGCCGGGACCGTCCTGCTTTGAGAGCTGTTGCCCTCCAGCCGGCGTGCTCGCAGGGAGCGCGCCGGATCCTGCGCGGCGGGACGCCCTGTCCCCCCCGGCTCCGCGCAGTATGAATGCGCAGCCCACGGCGATCAGCGCCCCGGCAATCGGGCCGAGGACGTAGACCCAATAGCTGCTGAAGTCCCCGCTCACGAGGGCCGGACCGAAGGAGCGAGCGGGGTTCATCGAGGTACCGCTCACCGGCGCCGACCAGAGACCGGCGAGCGCGATGTAACCACCGACGCCGAGCGCAGCGATCGCACCCACGTTCTGGGCGGCAGAGGCCGTTCCCAGGATCACGCTCACCAAGATCCCCGTGACGGCAACCTCCATCAAGAGCGCCTGCCAATTCGCGTAACCCGGACCTGGAAGCGTGGCTCCGAGATGCTGGACATTGCCGAAGACCCCGTAGAGGAACAGAGCGGCGAGGCTTGCACCGGCGAGCTGCACGACGACATACCCGGGCAGGCGCTTCCAGGGGAAGTCGCCGCGAAGGGCAAACGCGAGCGATACGACGGGGTTCAGATGCGCTCCGGAGACGGCGCCCATGAAGAGAATGATCGCCATGACCATGAGCCCGGGCGCAACGACCGCCGCGGCGAGGCTGATCTGGCCCTTGCCGTGAAGGAGCCCGCCGCCGGCGGCGACGAGCACGAGCATGAAGGTGCCGAGAAGCTCCGAGAAGAGCCTGCGCCACTCCAAGCTCGGGTCGTCGAACTGCGCCTTGGAGCCAAACTCGAGAGCCAGCAACTCCCGCGCTCGAGGAACATCCGCCCACTGCCCAGCGTGCTGATCGGGCACAGCGCCAACCTAACACGGGATGCGGCACGGGATCTGCCCTTTGGCGGCGAGATCGGCACGGACCGAGGGCGGTCCGAGCGCGTGGCGCGCGATCCCGCGGGGATCAGCATCACCCGATCGGGGTGATGGGTCGGCCTGCGACTTGCAACAAGCTTGATCGGGAAGCTCCCTGTCGGAGGCGGTCCGGGTGACAAGGCGGATCGCCAGGCAAGGCTTTATCGACGGCACTACGAAAGGAAGGTTCGCCATGGCGACCCTCGTTGCGATTGGCTATCCAAGTGAGGCTACGGCTGACCAAGCGCGTCAGACGGTGGAACACCTGGAAGGCGAGCTGATCATCCAGGCCGACCAGGTCGCGGCGATCTCACGCGACCAAGCGGGCAAGTATCACGTCTCAACGACACACGGCGACGCCTCCACAGCCGGTGGCGCCGTGTGGGGCGGCTTTTGGGGATTGCTCTTCGGGTTGCTGTTCTTCATACCGTTTGCGGGTTGGGCAATCGGCGCCGGCATGGGTGCGCTGTTCGGGCATCTCGGCAAGAACACGATCGACAAGCAGTTCCAGGATCAGGTCCGCGACTACGTCCAGCCCGGGACATCTGCGTTGTTCATGATCATCGAGAAGGCGACGCCGGACAAGGCGATCGCGGCCCTCGAGCAGTACGGCGGTACGGTGATCAAGACCTCACTCTCCGACGAGGACACCGCAAAGCTGCAGGAGTCGCTGGCACCCAAGGAGCCGGTCCAGGCCGGCGTGTAGAACGCGAGACGCGACGGTTTCCTAGCGTCGGCAGCTGCCGGTACCCGTCCGGCACCTGCTCGCTCACGGCGGGTCTAACCGACCGCATTCGCTGCGGTCGCGTTGGGCCGAGAAGGACCGGTTGGGTAGGTCGCCTCCGCCCTACGTCTGGAGGGCGCGAACGCCCGCACCCAGCGCTCCACTCGGGCTGAGCTAGGCGTGGTCACGGACGACACCAATTCAGCAGTCGCGCGCTAGCGCCGGAATGCTCATCGAACCTCAGGGTCTCGCAGGGAACGAGAGACGAACGCCGCCCAACCCGCGCCAAGGAGCACACCTGCGACGACGTCCGCGGGGTAATGGACGCCCAGATAGACCCGCGAGCCGGCGACCGCGAGAACGAGAACTAACGCGATAGCGGCGAACAGGCCGGCCGCGAGCCTTGGCGCTCCCGCAGCTCCCAGGGCCAGGACCAGCGAACACCAGAACGCGCCTGCCTGCGCGGCGTGACCCGAGGGAAAGCTCGAGCCGTGCACGAGCTGCAGGTGCTTGAGCGGGGGGCGCGGCCGCGCCACGAGCAGCTTGGCCACGTCATAGATCAGGATCGCGCCCGCGAGGCTCACGGCCACCGCCAACGCCTCCCGACGCAGGCCCACCCACACCAGCGCTGCGCAACAGACAAGTGCAAGCGGGGCCAGGGTGACTGCGCTGCCTGCCCATGTAATCGCTTTCGCCGCCGTGGTCAGCCCGGGCGAGCGCTCCCGGGCGACGCTGCGAACCGCTTCGAGGTCGGTGGACCCCGCGAGCGATATCCAAAGCTCCCCCACTCCCCAAGCGATCAGAACGAAGATGAGGAGACCGAGCGCCAGGCGCGCCGACGGGTGTCTCACCGGCCCGCCGCCGGCCGCACCGGCGCGGCACACGAGAGGCCCAGGAGCAGTGCAGCGACCGTCGCGCTGCGTCGCCGCCGTGGCGGCCACTCTGTGAGGCCGCCTCCCGGAGTCGCCGCGCTGGCGTGCAACATCGGCCCATGTTCCCAGGCGGACGGAGTGGGCGGGCTCCGGGACGGACCCGGGTCGCACTGCCGTCTTGAATACCGCTCTGCAAAGCCGCAAAGCCCCGGTTTACGGGGCTTTCTCGCAGCGGGGGACCCAGGAATCGAACCTGGCGTTGCGGTTTTGGAGACCACCGTGTTACCGATACACCAGTCCCCCCGGCGGGAATTGTAGGGGTCCACGCCTGGCGGATCCCGCCGCGGAGAGACCTCCGCAGTGGGACTAAACGCGCCTGGGCTGCTAAAGCCGCGGCCCAAGCGGGCCGAAACCAGTTCTAGACCCAGGTGTCCACGTTGACGCTCATATCCTCCCACCGAAAGCCGGCTGAGCCCGCCGGCCGACCTCGCCATCGCCTCCGTCTGGGCGGCGACGACGGATTCACGCTCGTCGAAGTGCTCGTCGCCGCGGTGGTACTGGTCGGCGGACTCACGACACTGCTCGGCCTGCTCAACTCATCGGTCAAAGCGAGCTCGGCGACCCACCAGCGAGAACAGGCGACCAACCTCGCACGCCAGATACTCGAGGACGCGCGCGGGATCCCCTACGCGCAGATCTCCCCGAGCTCGATCGTCCTCCAGCTTCAGGCGCTGCCCGGCCTGGCAAACCAGGGCTCGGGCTCGAGCTGGCAGGTGGTCCGAGGAAAGACGACCTACGCGATCAGCCTGAAAGAGTGTCCGATCGACGACGGCAAGGGCGAAGAATGGGGCGTCCACGTCAACGTTGCCGGCGAAAACCCGTACTGCAAAGACGCCGGTGAAAAAGAATGGGTCACAGGCGAACGGGGCCCCGACCCGCAGCCGGAGGACCTGAAGCGGATCACCGTCGACGTCACCTGGACCGCCATCG
>DASWFM010000081.1:0-5756 GCA_036394235.1 Solirubrobacteraceae bacterium
CCGGCGGGGCCTGCGCTGGCGGCGGCGAGCTCCCTCCACAGCGGCAGGTCGGCGGTGTAGGCGCCGCACTCGAGGTCGTGCCAGATCACCGCGGGGACCGGGTGGCCGCTCAGGACCACCGGCCCGCGACCTCCCCGCGCCTGCCCAGGAGCTCGCGCAGCGCCAGCATCGCCGTGTAGGTGGGGAGCGCGTAGAGGGGACGCTCCCGCGGTCCGCTGGCGCTCGCCGCCTCGAGCGCGTCGGGAAGCTCGGGCACCACGCTCAGCCTCGCCTCCTCGACGCCCGCGTACTTCAAGCGCGTAGCGAGGTCCGCCGCACGGTTGCCGGCGCAGACGACGCTCGCCACACGGCCTGCGAGCAGCTCGAAGTCGGCGTCCCAGATCCAGGAGACGTCGCGTCCGTCGGCGATCTGGTCGTTGAGCACGCCGAGCAGGTCGTGGCTGCCCTGCTCGAGCGTGAGCGTGCGCAGCACCTCGTTCGCTCCGGCTGGGTTCTTGACGAGCATGATCCGCATCTCGCGCGGCCCCCGCGCCGATGACACCGTCACGGTCTCGGCCCGCCCGAACGCCGGCCGCGTCGCCTCGAGGCCGGCGACGATCGCGGCGAGCGACATGCCCAGAGCACTGCACAGCGCCGCGGCGGCAAGCGCGTTGTAGACGTTGTAGAGCCCCGGCAGCCCGAGTCGCACCTCCGCTGTGCCGTCTTGCGTGGTGAGCATGAAGCGGACGGCACGAACGCCCTCGAGACGCACCTCGGTGGCGAGGAGGTCCGGCTGCGGGCGGGTGCGACCGCAGCTCGCACAGTGGTAGCGGCCGAGATGGCCGAGATAGACCGCGTCGAAGATGTAGGGGGAGCCGCAGTTGCGGCAGTGCTTCGCATCTGCCGCATGGGCCAGACCGGGCAGCTCGAGCGAATCGTCCTGGACTCCGTAGTAGAGGACGTCGGGGCGCTCGCGGCCGAGGTCGGCGAGCAGCGGGTCGTCGGCGTTGAGGACGGCCGTCGCATCACTCGCGAGCAGCACCTCCCTCCAGCTGTCGGCGATCGCGTCGAGCTCGCCGTAGCGATCGAGCTGGTCGCGGAAGAGGTTCCCGAGCACGATCACCCGGGGCCGCAGCGAGTCAGCCACGCCGGCAAGCCAGAGCTCGTCGACCTCGAACAGCCCGAGGCGCCCGGCGATCCGCTGTCCGGGGGCTGCGGCGTCGAGCAGCGCCGTCGCCACGCCGCCCGCCATGTTCGCTCCCGCGCTGTTGTGGACGAGCTCGATGCCCTGCCCGGAGAGGATGCCCGCCGCCATCGCGGCCGTCGTGGTCTTGCCGTTGGTCGCGGAGATCACGACGCTGCCTTCGGCCAGGCGCCCGCCGAGGGTCGAGATCGCGTCCGGTTCGAGCCGCATCAGCACCCGTCCCGGCAGGCTCGTCGCTCCCGAGCCGCGCAGCCGCGAGAGGGCGCCGGCGCCTCGCGCGATCGCGAGCTTCGGCCCGAGCAGCGCCGCCATCAGGCTCCCGCGGCGGTCGTGTCCACGTCGGCGACCGGCTCACGTCCCAGCGCGGCCGAGCCGCCGGCCGGCGTGATCACCGTCACCGCGCCCGGCAGTGTGCTGACACGCACGGGAAGCTCGCCGATCGGATCGCCGTCGGCGTACATCGTGAACGGGCGATCGGCCGATACGGTCACGCTGGCCGCCCGGAAGACGCGCACCTCGGGCAGATCGACGTGGGTGCCCTTGAAGACACGGGGAAGGTTGGCGAGGAAGCGCAGCTTGCTGGTGCGTTCGCTCACGACGATGTCGAGAAGGCCATCGTCGAGCATTGCCTCCGGCGCTACGAACATGCCCCCGCCGTAAGCCCTGGAGTTGGCGACCGCCACCGAGTAGCCGCTCGCGGTGTGCCGCTCGCCGGAGTCGAGCTCCAGCTCGAAGCGGGCCGGCCGCCAGGAGACCAGGGCTCGCAACGCGCCGTAGGCGTACACGAGGCCACCCAGCCAGGCGGGGGCCTCGTTGGCGATGCGGTTCGCGTCGCTGTCGAATCCCGCCGAGGCGATGCCGACAAAGGCGCGCCCGCGATCCTCTCCATGCAATGCGCTGACGACACCGAGATCGAGCTGCCGGCGCCGGCCCGAGAGCACCGTCTCACAGGCCGCCGCGGGGTCGTCGGGAATCTCCAGCACGCGGGCGAGGTCGTTGCCCCGGCCGCCGGGCAGAACTGCGAGTAGCGAGCCGGGGATCTCCCGCAGCTCGTCGGCGACCACACCGAGCAGGCCGTCGCCGCTCAGCACGGCCACCGTCTCGCCCGTCCGGGCCGCGTCGCGGGCCAGCTCCCTGGCGTGATCGACGTCACGGCTGTCGACGCGCCTGACGGCCAGGCCGCGGCCGCGAAGTGCGCTCTCCATGGCGGGTGCGAGACGCGCGGCACGGCCCCCACCGGCGGTGGGGTTGACGATCAGGCAGATTGGACTCGGCACCCGGCCAGCCTAGTGCGAGGCAGGCGCGGCGCGGTGCTCAGCCGGCCTGGGCGGCGCGCGCGCGATCACGGCGTCGCCGTCCGATCGCGGCGGCGATCGCGACCGCGGCGATCACGACGAACAGCCCGAGCAGGACTCCCGGCGCCACGCCGATACCGCCGAACGGCAGCGCCACGAGCTCGACGATGCCGAGCCCGATCGCGAGCAGCACGATGATCAGCAGGATGATCAGGAGGATCCCGCGAAGTCGCGCCAGGATCCCCGCCGAGCCGGCAGGGATCAGCAGGCCCATCGCGCGAAGCGCGAACATCTGACGGCCGCTGGGAGCCTCCTGGCCGAGCCGCTCGACAGCCGTTTTGAGATCGCCCGCGCGGCGTTCGGCGAGCGCCAGCGAGGCATCGGCCATGCGGCGCAGCTGCATTCTTTCCTGCGGGCGAGCCGCGGCGATCGCGCGCTGGAAATATCCCCGGGCGGCGTCCGCATCGAAGCGCTCAGATGCGCGCGCGCCGAGGATCGCCAGGGCGGCAGCCTTGTATTTCGTCTCGGCCTCGAGCTCCTCGTCGGAACGCTGCTCGAGCGCCTGGATCGCCTGCGTCGCACCGCGCTGCTCGATCCGCACCTGCCGCTGTTTGGGGGCCATCTGGGCGCATTCTACGGGCTCGGCCACGGCTCGCCGGTTCCGGGTCCTCGACGTGCAGCCCGGCGGGCAGGAGGTATTCTCGGCACGTGGAGGAACGGATCTGCCGGAGGCGGAGAGGGCTCCGGGCGTGGGCGTGCCTGGTGGCCGCCGTCGCCGCGCTCGGGGGCGCTACGGTCGGCGTTCCGCTCGCGGCTGCGGCCAACGTCGAAGGCGGCAACTCCTTCAACGAACTTTCCAGCAAGGCCCAGGAACAGGAAAGCGAAAACACGACCTCGACCGCGACCACGAGGTCGGCAACCGAAACGGAAGCCCACAACTCGAACAAAACGCTGTTCATCGGGATCGGCGCCGCGATCGTGCTGCTGGCCGCGATCGCCACCGTGATCGTGCGCGACGCTCGGCGCGTCGCGCCGGCAGGAGCCGAGGAGATCGGCGAAGGACGGTCGGGCCGCGACAGGGTCGCCCAGCATCGACGCCGTCGCGCGAAAGCCAAGGCGGCACGCGCACAGCGAAAGAAGAACCGCTAGCAGCGCCGGCGTGGTCGCGCTAGCGTACGGCGCGAACGGGCCTACCCGTGCGCAGTGCTGTTCGCACGCGCGGCGGAGAGGCGGGCGACGGTGAGCCGTGGGGGCCGCGGCGCGGGCGTCGGGGGAACGGGCTGCGCGGGTGCGGGTTCAGCGGGCCTCCCGGCAGGGCCTTCGAGCCGCCGTCGTCTTCATTCGAGTCGGATGCTTCGGTGGCGATCTGCGACTCGTCGTATCGGAAGGGGATCCAGAGCATCAGCGCGGCGATCGGGAGCTTGATCAGCCCGGCTAGCAGCAGTACCCACATCCAAGTCTGCATCTAAGAGCGATGGTACTACTGCCGTGTGCATGCGGACACCACGAATTCGCTGATCGAGCTCGACGCCGAGATCACGACCTGCAGGCGCTGCCCGCGACTGGTGGAGTGGCGCGAGCTGATCGCGCGCGAGCGGCGAGCGGCGTTCGCCGGCGAGGAGTACTGGGGGCGGCCGCTGCCGGCCTTCGGCGACCCCCGGGCCCCGATCCTGCTGCTCGGCTTGGCTCCCGCCGCCCACGGGGCGAACCGCACCGGGCGGATGTTCACGGGCGACCGCTCGGGTGACTTCCTGTACGCGGCTCTGTACCGCGCGGGACTGGCCAACAGCCCCGTCTCCCGCGGCTCCGCCGACGGGCTGCGGCTGGCGGGGGCGCGAATCACGGCTGCGGTCCGTTGCGCCCCGCCGGCGAACCGCCCGACCACCGTCGAGCGCGACAACTGCCTGCCGTGGAACCTGCGTGAAGCAGAGCTCTTGAAGGACGTGAAGGTCGTGATCTGCCTCGGCGCGTTCGCTTGGGACGCCGGGCTGCGCCTGCGCCGGGCGCTGCGACCGGAGCTGCCCGTGCCGAGGCCGCGACCGCGCTTCGGCCACGGCGCGGAGGCACCCGGCGAGCCATGGCCCCTGCTCGGCTGCTACCACCCGAGCCAGCAGAACACCTTCACGGGACGCCTCACGCCGGCGATGCTCGACGAGGTGCTCGCCCGGGCGCAGGTGATGGCGCGGCTCGCTTCCGCGCCCGGCTAAGGTCGGACGATGTCCTACTCGAGCGCGGAGGGTCGCACGCAGCTGCTCGATGTCGTGGGCCAGGCGGCCGATCACCTGGCCACCGCGCTCGGCCTTCTGAGTGGAGCCTATGAGCTGCTTGACGAACGATCTGCCGAGCAGCTCGAAGAACGCATCTTCCGCCCCGTGCAGGTCGCCTACGGACGCATCCGGCGCACCCACAGCGAGTTCGCGGCTCGCTACGACCTGCCCGGGCGCGAGTTCGCCCAGGGGGCCGAAGGCGCCCCGGCGCGGGGGCTGCAGGGCCTCGTCGAGAGAGCGGTGGGGGAGGTGCTCGCGGCCGACGGCGAGCTGGCGACGCTGCAGGACTCGATGCTGCCCGTCGAGGTCGGCGACGCCGAGCTGCGGGCGGGCCTGCAGGACGTGCGCTCGCGGCTGACGGAGGTGCCCGGCGCCGCACGGCAGCTGATGCGCACCTTCGGCCGCTAGCGAAGCTCCGCTTCGAGCGGGGGATGGTCCGACAGCTCGAGCGCATCCGTGCCATTCGCCAGGAGGCGCTCGTGCAGGACCGGCTCGCCGACGCGCTGCAGACCGGCGGCGAAGAGATGGTCGACGTCGCGAACCGCAACTTGCACGAACGGGTCCGGCGGGGGCGGGGTGCGGAGGTTCAGATCGCCGCCGAGGACGGCGGGACCGGCGGCCGCCTCGGCGAGCGTCAACGCGGCGAGCCGGGTGAGCTCCTCTTCTGCCAGTGGCACGCGCGTGCTGGCGTGGAAGTTCGCGATCACCGTGCCGTTGTCAAGGCGAGCGATCTGTGCGACGCGCCGCTCGGGCCATCTGCGCAGGCGCACGCTGCGGCAGGCGGCGATTCCAGTGCGCGCGAGAAGCACGTTCGCGCCGCCGCCGTTGGACTTCCCTAGATCCGGGAAGCGCTCCGCCACGGCTCGGCGCAGCGGCAGCAGGGCATTTCGCGAGGTGAGCGCGGTGCGCTGTTCGGCGCGGGCGGCCTCAGCGAGCGCGTCGCCCCACCAGGGCGGCACCTCCTGGAGCAACGCCACGTCCCAGCTCCAGCCCGCGAGCAGCGCGGCGAAC
>DASWFM010000082.1:0-11513 GCA_036394235.1 Solirubrobacteraceae bacterium
CCGAAGGCCTGGTTGGGAATGAAGCTGAAGTCCAGGTGCGAGCCGCCGCGGATGATGATCTCGCCGCTGTCGACGCCCGCTTGGCTGTAGGCGAGGGACTCGGTGGACTTCGCCAGTGGTTCGGGCAGCCCGTCATTGGGCAGCGGCGGTAGGCCGTAGTCCGCTGACATGCCGAGCGCCGGCTTGGTGATCGGCACGACGCTCCTCGCGGGCGATCGGCGAGAAGCCCTGCCCGTCGGACCCGGCCGCGAGGAGCGTCGTGCCGATCACGAAGCCGGCGCTCGGCATGTCGGCGGACTACGGTCTGCCGCCGCTGCCCAATGACGGGCTGCCCGAACCGCTGGCGAAGTCCACCGAGTCCCTCGCCTACAGCGAGGCGGGCGTCGACAGCGGCGAGATCATCATCCGCGGCGGCTCGCACCTGGACTTCAGCTTCATTCCCAACCAGGCCTTCGGCGCATCCTTGCGCGGGCCCGACGAGATCGACTGGTACACCTCGGCGTGGTTCGACAAGTACCTGAAGCACCAGGCCTCGGCCGACAAACGCCTGCTCTCCGAGCGCTGGCGCGAAGACCCCGTCGAGACCGCCGTCGACCCGCGTAAAGACGGCAACGCGTTCTCCTTCTACTACCTGTCACGACTCGACATCCATCTGGCCAGCGGAACGCACTGGGAATGCGAGGACCTGCGGGAAGCGTGCGCGGGCATGGTTCACACCGCCAAGGACGGCTTCCCCGGGAGCTACTCCTACTTCACGATCGACACCAGCCCGGACAGCTGACGGCGTCCGCTCTGCAGCGGCCGCTCGCGGGCCCGGCTGCCTACCAGCGCTCCGGCGGACGCCGGCGAGCGCGGTCGCTCTGCGCCTCGGCCTCGAGCTTCGCCGCCCGCCGCATCGGGATCACGAACCACAGCGCCAAGAAGGGGATCGAGGCGAGGCCCGCCGTCAGCGCGCCCGTTCGCGCGCCGAACAGCTTCGTCGTGACAAGCAGCAGGCAGCCGCACATCGCCAGCGCCAGGAACGCGAGTCCGGCGATCACCACGCGGTTGGACTTGAAGACGAGATGGCGCTTGTCGTCGTGGCGGAACAGCCAGCGGTGCTCCGCCGAGGGCGCGATCGTGCACACCGCTGCCAGAGCGGCGAGCAGCAGGGTGACGAGGTAGACGGTTCGCTCAAACGGCCCGACGCCCCTGAAGCCGCTGTCGAACGGCACGATCAGCAGGAAGGCGAACAGCACCTGCACGCCCGTCACGACCACGCGCAGCTCCCCGGTCAGCTCCTCGAGGTTGCGGTCGAAGCGCTCGTGTTCGGTCTCGTCGCGACGGGCATCACCCCCGTCGCCGCGCTCGCCCGTCTCCGGCTCAGCCATCGCCGCTACCTGGACGCGCCCGATGAAACCCAGGGGGTAGCCTCTCGGCCGTGAGCTCCCCTGCCGAAGAGGCCCTCGTCTGCGTCGTCGAGATCCCCAAGGGCAGCCGCAACAAGTACGAGTACGACCCCGATCTCGGCGGCATCAAGTTCGACCGGCTGCTGGTGAGCGCCGCGACCTATCCGACCGACTACGGCTACCTGCGCGGCACGCTGGGCCAGGACGGGGATCCACTGGACGCGCTCGTGTGCCTGTACGAGCCGACGTTCCCCGGCTGCCTGATCCCCGTCAAGCCGCTCGGCATGTTCGAGATGCGCGACGAGAAGGGCATCGACGACAAGATCATCTGCGTGCCGCTGCATGACCCCTACTGGAACCAGAATGAACGTCTCGAGGACCTGCCCCAGCTGCTGCGCCAGGAGATCGAGCAGTTCTTCTCGATCTACAAGGAGCTGGAAGGCAAGGAGGTGAGCATCGGCGGCTGGGGCCCGCGGGCCGACGCCGAGCGCGAGATCGAGGCGGCGCGCCGGCGGCTCGCCGAGCATTCCGACTCGGCCGGCTGAGCTCACCGGGCGCGGTCGCGGGGGCTTGCCGCCCCCGGTGGCACGACGACGACCGGGCAGTTCGCATCGTGTACGAGGTGCTGCCCCGTCGACCAGGGAAGCCGGCCCGCGAGCTGGCCGGAGCGGCCGCCGACGACGACCATGCAGGCGCCCTCGGCGGCCTCCAGCAGAACGCGATGCGGGGAGCCCCTCATCACGCGGCGATCGATCTCCACCCCGACGGCGTCGATCTCATCCAGCGCGAGGTCGAGCAGCGCCTCGGCGTCCTCATGACGATCCGCCGGACTGCGTCCCGACGACGGCGGGTCCCGCACGGGCGGCGCGACCGCCGGGCTCGGTCGCCACGCAATGACGGCGTCGAGGCGGCTCGCCCGGCGCGCGGCCTCGTCTACCGCCCAGCGCAGGGCCGCGGTTGCGCCGGGCGAGCCGTCGACCCCTGTGACGATCCGTTCCCGCTCCCCGGCGCTCCGGGTCATCTGGTTCCTCCGGTCTCGCTGCGTTCGCTGATGTCTACCCGGCGGGACCCGTGCGAAACCCCCTCCCCCGCCTCGCACAGCTGACGTTAGAAATGTGACCGAAACGGGCGGAATACGGCGTTTGCGCCCCGTCCATTGATGGGTATCTCTCCATTATGAGAGCGAGCTTGAGGGAGGCCGTTCCGTGGAGGGTCGGTCGCGCCTCGCGACCATTACCAGGAAAGACGGGGGGCACGCTCCTCGTGCGCTGCTCGCCCACCGGCCAGCGGTAAACCCGTCGGCCGCCCCCGCGGCAGGCGAGCTGTTCACGCGGCTGCGGGAGCGCGGTGATCTCGCCGCGCGCGAGGAGCTCGCGACGATGTTCCTGCCGCTCGCGAGACGATTGGCGCAGCGCTATGTGCGCTCCTCCGAGCCGCGGGAGGATCTCGTGCAGGTTGCGAGTGTCGGCCTGCTGAAGGCGATCGACCGATTCGATCCGGACCGTGGCCACAACTTCACGTCCTTCGCGATCCCCACGGTGCTCGGCGAGCTTCGGCGTTACTTCAGGGACGCGACCTGGGCGGCCCACGTTCCGCGCAGCGCCCAGGAGCGAGCGGCGGCGATCGAAGCGGCGCAGGAGGAGCTGCGGGGCGAGCGCCAGACCGCGCCGACCGTCGACGAGATCGCTGAGTACCTGCAGATCAGCGCCGAGGACGTCCTCGGAGGGCTGCTCGCGAGCCGTGCATACGAAGCCGACTCGCTCGATGCGCCGGCGGCACAGGGAGACGACGGCGACCGGCGCTCGGGCCTCGAGCAGATCGGAGCCGAGGACGCAAGCTACGAGCTGATCGAGGCAGACGCGAGCGCGGTGCCCGCGATCCGCGAGCTCAGCCGGGGCGACCGGCGGGTGCTGCACATGCGCTTCGTCGAAGAAATGAGCCAGAGCGACATCGCGGCGCGGATCGGCGTCTCACAGATGCAGGTGTCACGGATCCTGTCCCGCTCCCTGGCCCGGCTGCGAGAGCTGGCCGACGCACCGGCCACCTGATCGTGGCTCAGGGTTGCTTGACGAATGGAAGCACCGCGTCGAGTCCCGTCACCTCGAACAGCCGCTGAACCGCCCTAGGGCCTCGAACCAGCTGGAAGGCGCAGCCGCGATTCGAGCACAAGCCGCTCGTGCGAACGATCACCGCGAGTCCGGTCGAGTCGATGAAGCTCAAACCACTGAGGTCCATCGTGATGCTGCGGGTGCTCCCGGAACACGCACGCGAAACGGCTGCTTCGAGTGTCGCCGCGCTCGTCAAGTCGAGCTCTCCGGCGAGCCTGAGTATGCGATCCTCGCCCGCCTCGATCTCCTCTATGTCGATCGCGGCGGGCGTCCCCATGCGGCCGGCGATGCTAACACGACGGCACACCGCGGCGCGTGGGGCGAAGCCAACACGACGGCACGCCGCGGTATGTGGGGCGAAGCTGGTCGCGGTCAGCGAGCGCCGGCTTTCGCCGCGCTCCGTTTGGCCGTCGCTTTGACCCGCCCGCGGGTGCGGGCGCTCGTCGACGCTTTCGCGGTCGCTTTCGCTTTTTTCGCGGCCGTCCGCGAGGCGGCTTTCGCTTTGCTGCGAGATTTCGCTGTAGTCGCTTTCGCCGCTGTCGTCGTGCGTTTGGCGCTCGTGCCTTTCGCGCTCGCTCGTTTCGCGCTCGCTCGTTTCGTGCTCGCGCCTTTCGTGCCCGTTCGTTTGGCACTGGCTCGTTTCGAGCTCGCACGTCCGGCGGTGCCCCGCGCGGCGGCGCGCTCCCGGGCGGGAACCTCCTCTTGCGCGACGGCTTTGGTGAGCGCCGGGATCAGGCGCTGCAGGAAGGCGGCCATGCGCTCCTCCTCACGACGGATCGCGCGGGCGAGCTTCGAGGTGTCGATGTCTCCGACGGCGTTCGCTAGCACCTCGATCGCCGAGTAGGTCGCGATCTCATCGTGCTCGTCGGCGTACTCGCTCTTGGCGTTCCTCAGCATCTTCTCCTGCTCGCCCGTGCCGCGGATCGCTTGCAGGGGTGCCCTCGCGGCGGCGAGCGCGCGTGAGCCAAGCTCGACTGCTGCGCTCGCCCCCTGGGAGAGCGCCTCCGGTCCCGGCAGCGTCACGACCTCGGGCACGCCGCCCAGTCGTTTGATGCGCCGCTCGAGCTCCCGGGCGTGCCGTTTGGTCTCGGTGAGGTGCTGCTGGAGGCGCTTGCGGTAGGGCGCGCGCGTCGTCATCTCGATGTGCGCCTGCAGAGCGGTCTCGAGCTCCTTCTCCTTGCCGTAGGCCTCGTTGAGGTACTGGACCAGCTTCGTGTCACGTCTCGTCAGCTCCGTCACGGACGTTCCTTTCGCATCGCGTGGGGGGGTCTTCCACGCAGTACCCGCACAGCGGGATGCAAACCGGTCATCGCGACTGCGGGTGAGCCGCCTCTCATCTCGCGCTTTTCGCGCCGGGCCGGCGAGCACGACTCGGCTCAGGCCGCGGGGTCGGGCTGCCACGGCGCCCACTCCGTGGCGCGCATGCGTCCCTCGAGGCTGCGGAGCTCAGTGACGTCGACGAGTGTCACGACCGCGCCACGGCGGCGCCCGCGACGATCCTTCGCGGGCCGCGCAGCGGTCTCCAGCAAAACGTCGCCGCGCGGCAGCGCAACGAGCACGTCGACGCCACTCACGACCTCCCCTTCGAGAGCCCGGATCGGGGCGAGGTCCTCGATCAGGATCGGCACCCCCGAAGCGGTCCGCGGGCGCAGCTCGCGCATCCAGGTGTCCGGGTAGGTGCCGAGTGCGCCGCAGCCTGCGCCGAGGAGTTCGCGCGCGTGACGATTGGCATGGGTCAGGCGGCCGTCGGGGCCGACGGCGACCATCGCAACCCCTACGAGTTCGAGTGCGGCCTCGAGCAGGTCGGAGCTGTCGCGCCCCGATCTACCGGCGTAGCGGAGCGCGGAGAACAGTCGCGGCACCTGGCCATCGTGCTCAGGCGGTACCCAATCTTCAATCCCACGGACGGGGGATCTGGCTCATCGCAGCGTGTCACTGTGGAGGGCGTGTTGAGCGCACATCGCGACCGCCACGAGCTGCGCACGGGTGTGCACGTCGAGCTTCCCCATCGAGTTGCGCACGTGGCTGCGAACGGTCTCCGGAGAGACGTGCAGCTCGGCGGCGATTTCGTTGGTGTCCTTTCCGAGGGCGATCAAGGTGACGATTTCCCGCTCGCGGCTCGTCAGCGCGAGCTGGGCGGCCGAAGGCGCCGGAGGGATCTCGGGCTCGCTGCCCAGCATCATCACGTAGAGCGCCCGGCGCTCCCCGTCGACGTCCGCGAGGCGCGCCGCGAAGGTAACCTGCACTTCCGAGCCGTCGCCGCGCACGAGGTCGCGCGTCCCCGAGTATTCGCCGTCCTCCAGGAAGGCCTGCCATTCCTCGTCCGAGCGGGGCCGCTCGGAGGGCAGGACGTTGTCCGCCAGGGACGTGCCGAGGAGACGCTCCCGCGGGCGCCCGAGCAGGCGGACCCCAGGGTCGTTGATTTGGACGATCTGACGGTTCTCGTCGAGCAGCACCACCGGGTTCGAGGTGCGCTCGAACACCAGCCAGAAGAGCTGCTCCCAGCCCGTCTCCCCCCCGGATCCGGTCATGCGTCGAGCATACGCTTCTGAGATGCCCGCGAACAGCGCAGGACTGCTGCTCTACCGCCGCCGCGAGGGAACACTCGAGCTGCTGATCGCCCATATGGGAGGGCCGTTCTGGGCACGCCGCGAAGAGGGCGCGTGGACGATCGTGAAGGGAGAGCACGACGCGGCGGAGGAGCCGATTGCGGCGGCCCGCCGCGAGTTCGCCGAGGAGACGGGCGCCGAGGCGCCCGCCGGGCCGGCGATCGACCTCGGCGAGGTCCGCCAGTCCGGTGGAAAGCGGGTGCACGCCTGGGCCCTGGAGGGCGATTTCGACCCCGCGGCCCTGAGCAGCAACACGTTCGAGACCGAATGGCCGCCGCGGTCGGGGCGCAAGGCGGAGTTCCCGGAGATCGACCGTGTGGCCTGGTGTGATCCGGCGACGGCCCGGAGGCTGCTCATCAAGGCGCAGGCCGCCTTCGTCGATGAGCTCGAGGCGCGGCTGGCCGGAGCGCACTGAGCCCCGGCGCCGCGCCACGAGGCTCAGTCCGCTGCGGGCTCCTCTGTGAGCTCCACGCGGTTGGCATAGAAGGCCACGCGTCCCTTGATCGCCGCGACCGCCTCATAAGGCTCGCGGTACTCCCACACGGCGTTCTCTCCGTCCTCGCCGGCGGTGATCGTGTAGTAGCTCGCATCGCCCTTGTAGGGGCAGTAGGTCGCATGCGCGGTGGCCGTGATCAGCGAGCCGTCGACGTCCTCGAGCGGCACGTACTGCACGGGGGCATAGCCGGCCTCTCGCAGCGTCAGCGCGTTGCGGGTGTCGGCAACGACTTTGCCGTCGACCTTGACGAGTACCCGCGAGGGGTTCGGCTCGATCGTGATCGGGTGCTCGGGGCCGGGGTGCTTGACCGGCTTCTCGGTGGTGGCGTCAGACATGGTGATCTCCTGTCAGGGGGGTTCTTCCAGCTTCGCAGGACCGCGGTCCGCTCCCAAGTCACCGATCAGACCCAGGAGCGGCTCGCGGCTGGGGGCGTACGCTGACGATGTGGAGCAACCCGTCAGAGGCGAAGTGGTCGGGCTGCGGCGACCCGGTCCGCCGCTGCTGGTGCGCCTGGCGATCTCATGGCTGACGAACGCCCTGGTCCTGGCGATCGTGGCCGGTGTGCTGTCCGGCGTGGACGTGCGTAACGCCGGCTCGCTGCTCGCCGCCGCGGCGGTGTTCGGTGTGCTCAACACCGTGCTGAAGCCGCTGCTGCGCTTCGTGACGCTGCCGCTCGCGATCCTCACCTTCGGCGTCGCCTGGTTCTTCGTCTCGCTGCTGATGCTCGTGATCACCAAGGCGATCGTCAGCGGCTTCCAGATCCACGGCTTCTGGACGCTCGTCGGCGCAACATTGATCGTCTGGGTCGTGAACATGGCGCTCGACCTGCTGCCGGGGCCCTGGCAGGTCACCGGGCGGCGGCGGCGTCTGCAGCGCACCGGGTATCGCGACCGGTGAGGCTGCGCACACTGCTCGTGGCGCTGCTGGCGGCGCTCGCGCCGCTGCCGGCGCTGGCAGAGACCGGCGGCGCGGGTGCGCCGGCCGAGGCCGGCGTCGTGCACTTCGCCGTCGGCGTGCGGGTGCTGCGCTACGTCGACGGCAGCCGCCTCACGCGGCCACGCGACCGGCGGCCGGCGACGCGCGTGCTACCCGTCGTGCTGCGCTATCCGAGCACTGGCGCTCCGGCCGGCCGCGATGCCTACGGCGCGGCGCCTGCGCGTGGCGCCGGACCGTTCCCGCTGATCGTCTTCGCGCACGGGTTCGCGGTTACGCCGGCCACCTACTCGCGGTTGCTTCGCGCCTGGGTGAGGGCCGGCTATGTCGTCGCCGCGCCCGTCTTCCCGCTCGAGAACGCGGCCGCGCCGGGAGGACCGGACGAGTCCGACCTCGTCAACGAGCCGGGCGACATCAGCTTCGTGATCTCGAAGCTGCTGGCGGCGAGCGCCGCGCCGGGTGGCGCGCTGTCCGGGCTGATCGATCCGTCCCGCGTCGCCGTCGCCGGTCAATCCGACGGCGCGATCGCAGCGCTGTCGTCGGCCTACGCGCGACGCATGCGCGACCCGCGTGTGCGTGCCGCCATAGTCCTCTCCGGGGCGGAGATGTCGGGCATCGGCGGCTATGCGTTCGCGCCCGGCGAGCCGCCGCTGCTGGCTGTGCAGGGAACGGCCGACACGACGAACGAGCCCCGTTACACCTACGCGTACTTCGCGGCGGCGGCGCGGCCGAAGTACCTGCTGCGCCTGCTCGGCGCCGGGCACCTTCCGCCGTACACCTCTGAGCAGCCGCAGCTCTCGATCGTCGAGCGGTCCACGGTCGCCTTCTTCGACGACTACCTGCGTGGTCAACCGGCCGCCGCTGCGCGCCTGGCGGCAGCCGGCAACGCGCCGGGTCTGGCGAGCCTGGCCGAACGGCCCTAGCCGGAGGGCGCAGGCTAGATGCCGAGACCCTCGTCAACCGTATCCAGCAGCACGAAGCGTTACGAGCGGTGTCATGAGCGTGCGGGGAGTGAGTCCGAGCGCCCGAAACCCGAACCGTTCGTAGAACCGCGCCGCGTTCTCGTCGACGGCATGAACGACTACGGCGCGGACAGCGACCTGCTCCGCTGCGCGAACCACGCGCACGAGCGCGTCGTTGAGCAGCGCCGCGCCGATCCCACGCCCCTGCTGACTGGCTTCGACAGCGAGGCGGGCGAGGATCGCGACC
This sequence comes from Solirubrobacteraceae bacterium, assembly GCA_036394235.1. Classification (GTDB taxonomy): domain Bacteria; phylum Actinomycetota; class Thermoleophilia; order Solirubrobacterales; family Solirubrobacteraceae; genus Palsa-744. The sequence continues at coordinate 8,744 of DASWFM010000082.1, forward strand.
GGGATCGGAAAGTGTCGGCATAGCCCTTTGCTGGTCTCGGCGGGGGCTTCGTGATGATCGAGCTGACCGGCGAGGAGCGCGTAGTAGCCGAACACACGCTGCTCTGTGGCTACGACGACAAAGGTTCGCGCTGCGTCTCGCCGCTGGTTTTGACCCGCGTAACGCTCCAGCCAGCGGTCGAGTAGCTCGTTGCCGCAGCGAAAGCGCGTCACGTCGTGGCGGGAAGCGTCGAAGCGCTCGGTGCCGGCGAAGCCGGCGCTCACGTGCGCTCGCGTAGTTCGCGCAAGCGCGCCACCGTGTCTTGATCAACGGCGTCCAGTGCGTCGAGGAAGCGCGCCGCCTCGTCCTCGCTGAGCACGATCTGTTGCTGGTTGGCGAGGACCTCCTGGGCACGCGCGCTTGCTGCGCGGCGGAAGAACTCGCTCAGCGACTCGCCGACCGCCGTCGCTGCGGTGCTGTCGAGTTGCCGCTCATCGTCCGTCAAACGAAGCTCAAGTCGCTGAGTACGCATAAAAGCTCACTGTACGGACATCGTACGGGCAGATCAAGAGCGTTTGGCGACGGCCTCCGAGGGACGCCAAATAGATCCAACAGCCCCTATTCCTCATAAAAATAATAATAATAATGAGGATCTTGCTAGCGTGGCTCCGCCGGGCAGCACCGGCCCGGGTCATCCCCCATCAAAAGGAGCAACGGACATGCCCCGACGCACACATCGCATCAAAGCCGTTCTCGCACTCGCCGGCGCGCTCGCGCTCGTCGTGGCCGCACCCGCGGCCGCCACCCCGACCGCCCCGCCGCCGGTCACGATCCTCACTCACGGAAAGGTCGGCCAGGGCGACTTCTTCATCTCGCCCTTCGGCGATCAGTCGAGTTACGCCAACGGCCCGGAGATCCTCGACCAGCAGGGCAACGTGGTCTTCTTCCAGCCCGTCCCCGCCGGGCAGGAGGCCTCCGACTTCCGCACCCAGACCTACAAGGGACAGCCCGTGCTGACCTGGTGGCAGGGCACCGGGCTCGGCGGCGTCGCCAACGGGAGCGACTACATCTACGACAGCCACTACCAGCCGCTCGCGACCGTCAAAGCCGGCAACGGCTACAACGCCGACGGCCACGAGTTCCTGATCACCCCGCAGAACACTGCGCTGGTGCTCGCGTACACCACCGAGACGGCCGACCTGAGCTCGATCGGCGGGCCCGCGAACCAGACCGTGATCGACGGGATCGTCCAGGAGATCGACATCCCGACGGGCAAGGTGCTCTTCCAGTGGAAGGCCTCCGACCACGTCCCCTACTCGCAGTCCGAGCAGCCACTGCCCGCCTCGGCGAGCACGCCCTGGGACTGGTTCCACATCAACGCAGTGCACCTCGACACCGACAGCAACCTGCTGATCGACGCACGCAACACGTGGACGACGTACAAGGTGGACCGCCACAGCGGCGCGGTCATCTGGCAGCTCGGCGGCAAGGCGAGCAGCTTCACGATCCAAGCGGCACCGGGACAGTCCCTGAACAAGGCGAACGAGATCTTCGCCTGGCAGCACGATCCCGAGGCGCTCGGCCACGGCATCTACACCGTGTTCGACAACGAGTCTGCGGGAGCGGGCAACACCGGTCAGGGCTCGACGGCCGAGTTCGGGCTGAGCCGCGCCGTCGTCTTCAAGCTCGACACAGGCGCTCACACGGCGACGCTGCTGAACTCCTTCGACCAACCCGAGGCGCTCACCGCGCCGTCCCAGGGCAACGCCCAGACGACGGCCGACGGCAACCTGCTCGTCGGCTGGGGCTCTCTGCCCTACTTCTCGGAGTTCGACCGCTGGGGCGATCTGCTCTTCAACGCGGCGTTCCCCGCGGGGGTGAACAGCTACCGCGCCTACCTGCTGCCGTGGAACCCGGCAGGAGGCGGCCGGCACGGCCACGCGTCGCGGGTCCGCTCGCCCCGGGCCGGCTGACCCGGCACAGCGAGATGAGCCGCGCGCGGCCCCCACCGCGCGCGGCTCACCTGCCGGCACGCCCTACGGCACGATCGGCAGCTGCACGTAGGAGTCGTGAGCGCCGCCGTGGAGCAAGGTGATCGTGCCGCCGAGCTCTTGGCCGAGCGTCGGCAGCGTTGGTGTGCCGGTGAACGTGTTGGCCGTGCCGATCGTCAGCCGCAGCCTGTCACCCGCCGGCACGACGACACCCGTCGGATAGATCTCGACGTTGTATTCGGTCGGCTGGCCGGCAGTGACTGCCTGCTGGCTTTCTTTGGTGAACGGATGCCAGGGCCGCGTGACGATGTGCTTCGGCCCGTAGGTCGCGAGGCTGGGGTCGGTCGCGCGGAGGCTGGCCTGCAGGAAGCCGGCCGTGATCTGTTCGGATTTGCCGCTCGGTTCGACCTCACTCAGCACCGCCACGAGGGTCGCATCGGAGGTGCTGATGCTCGCCCACAGGTTCGCCGTGACCAGCCCGGTGATCGCCGTCGGGGCGCTCACCGCCTTCGAGGTGTAGGTCAGCGAGCCGGCCTCGTAGGTGTTGTTGGTCGTGTCGCAGACCGAGTTCGATGCGCCGCCCGCAGTCCACTGCGCGGTCTCCCGCGAACACGGGCTCGAGGCGGACAGCAGCGGCGCCGTGTCACCCGATTCGCTCGCCGGCGGAGTGCTCGCGAGCGAGCCGTCGTGCACCGAGATCGCCGAGGAGCCCGATGATTCGCCGTTGAGGTACCAGCGCTGATAGGAGGTGTTCGGCAACGGGAACTTCGTGAAGTGCTCCCAGCGCGTGCCGAGGATCG
>DASWFM010000083.1:0-25938 GCA_036394235.1 Solirubrobacteraceae bacterium
GGTGCTTCTACTGCGGCTGCGTGGTGGTCGGGGCCGCAGTCAGCGGCCTGGGGCCGCTCAGCCAGGAGCTGCTCTACGTCCACATGATCGAGCACCTGCTGCTCGGCGACATCGGCGCGCTGCTCATCGTCCTCGGCCTGACCGCTCCGCTGATCGCCCCGATCCTCACCTTCCAGGTCGCCGGAGTGCGCGTGTTCGACCGCCTGCGCGCGCTCTCGCACCCGGTCGTCGCGTTCCCCCTCTGGGCCCTGGACCTCTACATCTGGCACCTGCCCGCCCTCTACCAGGCGGCACTCCGGCACTCCGGCGTGCACGTGCTCGAGCACGCGATGTTCCTCGGCTTCGGGGTCAACATGTGGATGTGCCTGTTCGGGCCGCTGCCGATGCCGAGCTGGTTCGGGAACCTCGGCAGGCTGATCTACATCGTCGGCGTGAGACTCGCCGGCGCGGTGCTGGGCAACATCTTCCTGTGGTCGGGGACCGTCTTCTACACCTTCTACCTGCACGGCGACGCCGTCTACAACATCTCCCCGCTCGCCGACCAGAACGTCGCCGGGGCGATCATGATGGTCGAGGAGTCGCTGCTCACGCTCGGCCTCTTCTGCTGGCTGTTCCTGCGGGCCGCCAAAGAGGGCGAGGAGCGCCAGGAGCTGCTCGACTGGGCCCGCGCGAACGGAGTTGAGCTGAGCGAGAGCAGGGCTGCTCGCGCGGTTGCGGCCGGGCGGGGCGCGGACCTGCGCAGGCGGCTGGAGAGCCGTCGCGCCGGCCTGCCCGAGCCTCCGGGGGATACCGACGGCGAGCCGTCCGGATACGAGCCCGTTGAAACGGGAACCATCGCCGGCGAGCAGGCGGGCGGCTAGGCTCTACGCATGTGCGCCGGTTGTGCGATGGCGGCCGCCTCGGCGGCGACGGGCTTCAGGAGCTGGCTTCAGACCCACAGCTATGGCTGGCTCACGCCGAAGCGCATGCGCCGCCTGACGCTCGCGGCGATGTGCACTGCGGGCCTCGTCTCGACGGTCGGCATCAGCGGCTCGACCGCGACCCCGGCCCACACCTCCGCCCACGCCCCGTCGCAGCACGCAGCAGGACCCTGAGCAGCGGGCCCGGCTGTCAATACGCCGCCGTGGTCGTAGGAGCGGTCGTGCGCCCTAGACTGACTCTCATGCCCGCCGCGGCCGCCACGACCGATGTCGGGTACTTCAACACAGGCTCGATGATCCGGCGCATCCACGGCGAGCGCGCCGTCGCGATCTCCGGAGCCCGCGCGCTGCTGATGCAGGCCGCGCACCCTCTCGCCGTGTTCGGCCTGCTGTCGCACTCGAGCGCGCTCGAGGAACCGTACGACCGGCTCGGCCGCACCGCTCAGGTCATGAACACGATCGTTTTCGGCACGCGTGCGGAAGCCGACCGTGTCGGCAAGCGGATCCGCGCGATGCACCGGCGCGTCAGCGGGCGACTGCCCGCGGCGATCGGCCCGTACCCGGCAGGCACCCCCTACCGTGCCGACGATCCGGACCTGCTGCTGTGGGTTCTCTACACGCTCGTCGACTCGGCCGCCGTGATCTACAGCCGCTACGTGCGTCCGCTCAGCGTCGAGCAGCGCGCGGCGTTCTGGGAGGACTACAAGGTCGTCGGCAAATTGTTCGGCCTGCGTCAGGGCGAGATGCCCGCGACGCTTGCCGACCTCGACGCCTACGGGAGGCGCATGCTCGAGGGCGACGAGCTGCTCGTGACCGACTGGGCGCGCGAGCGAGCACGCCAGATCGTGCTCTCGCCGCCCGTTCCAGCGCTCGCCCGCCCGGCGCTCGAGACGGCCAACTTCGTGACGATCGCGCTACTGCCAGATGCGATCCGCGAGCAATACCGCTTCTCGGCGCTGCCGCCCCCGGCGCTGCGCAGAGCGCTCGTCGCCGGCGGTGCCCGCTACTTCCGTCGAGCGGTGCTGCCGTTCCTGCCCGGACGCATCCGTCTCACGCCCGGAGCCAGGGCGACCTGATCCAGCGCCGTATCAGCACCGCTCTAACCCCCGGCGACAGCCGGCAGGATCGTGACCTCGGCCCCGTCGGACACGGGTGTCGCGAGGCCGTCCAGGAAGCGGATGTCTTCGCCTGAGACGTAGACGTTGACGAAGCGTCGCAGCGAGCCGTCATCGTCGGCGAGCCGGGCGCGGAGCTCCTCATGGCGCTGGAACAGGCCGTCGAGGACCTCCTGCACGGTCGCCCCGTCGACGTTCGCCTCGGCCTCGCCGCCGGCGGCGGCGCGCAGCTGCGTCGGGATCTTGACGAGCACGCCCATCTAGACCGCCAGCGGCTCGAGTACACCCGCCTCGAAGCTCGCCACGCTCGGCTCGATGGTGTGCATTTCGAAGCTGCCGCGCACCGCATCGAGGGTCTTCAGCCCCTCGCCGGTGATGACCAGCACGACCCGCTCCTCGGGATCGATCTCACCGCGCTCGGCGAGCTTCGCCAGCACCGCCGTCGTGACGCCTCCGGCCGTCTCGGTGAACACGCCCGTCGTCTCGGCGAGCAGCCGGATCCCGGCGCGGATCTCATCGTCGCTGACGGCATCCACCGAGCCGCCGGTGCGGCGTGCGAGGTCGAGCGCGTAGGGACCGTCGGCCGGGTTGCCGATCGCCAGAGACTTGGCGATCGTGCTCGGCTTCACGGGCCGGCAGACCTCGTGGCCCGCGGCGAAGGCGCTCGCGACCGGCGAGCAGCCCTCGGCCTGGGCGCCGTTCATCGCCGGGAGCTCGCCGTCGAGCAGACCGATCTCGCGCCACTCTTCGAAGCCCTTCGCGATTTTCGTGAACAGCGAGCCGGAGGCGACAGGCACCACGCAGCGGTCGGGGAGCTCCCAGCCGAGTTGCTCGGCGATCTCGAAAGCCAGCGTCTTCGAGCCCTCCGCGTAGTAGGGCCGCAGGTTGATGTTCACGAACGCCCAGTCGCGCTCGGCGCACAGCTCGGTGCAGAGGCGGTTCACATCGTCGTAGTTGCCCTTCACTCCCACGAGCTTGGTGCCGTAGACGCCGGTCGCCAGCACCTTCTGCTCCTCGAGGTCCGAAGGGATGAAGACGTAGGAGTCCATTCCAAGGGCCGCGCCGTGGGCGGCGACGGAGTTGGCGAGGTTCCCGGTGGAGGCGCACGCGATCGTCTCGAAGCCGAGCTCGCGGGCGCGGGTGGTGGCCACTGAGACGACGCGGTCCTTGAAGGAATGCGTCGGGTTGGCTGCGTCGTTCTTGACCCACACCTCCTTCAGCCCGAGGCGCGCGGCGAGGCGGTCGGCGCGGATCAGCGGCGTGCAGCCCGCCGGCAGGCCGGCGCGCGAGTTCAACCGCCCCGAGGGACCGGGCGGCGCTGCTGCCGGCAGGAAGTCGGCGTAGCGCCAGATGTTCTGAGGGCCGGCCTGGATGCGGCGCCGGCGTTCGGCCACGCTCAGCTCGACCTGGGCCCGCCCATAGGCGACCTCCAGTGGACCGAAGCAACGTTCGCAGACGTACAGCGCCTCGAGCGGGTACTCGCTCTTGCACTCTCTGCACTGCAGGTGACTGGCAGCCATCGAAACCCCTTTCGCTCTATCGCTTTGTCACTGTGCGATGAGCCCGGGGCTCGCCACACATCTCTCTGGAATTGGCACCTTCCGTCTGTGACTCGACGTGGTTGCCGGGGTTTCGTAGGGCCAGTCCCTCCACCCCTCTGGATGTGTCCAGCTATGTGCCCGCCAGTCTACAACGTTGTCGGCCGGAATGACAGCAGATCTGTGGGCCAGGGCGGGTAACGGCGGCGCTCAACCGGTGTAGCCGATGGCGTGAGCTCCCCCACTCGCACCCGCGAAGACCGGCCGACCGAGACGGGCGCGCCGTTTCATTTCGCCGGCCCCGGAACCCGTCGTCGCATGCTGATCATCGTCAATCCCTACGCCGCTACGGTCTCCGACCGCCTCCGCCACCTCGTCGTCTACGCCCTGCAAGGGCGCTTCGAGGTCGACGCTGTCGACACCGAGGCCCGCGGTCACGCCACGGAGCTGTGCCGCGAGGCGGCTCATGAGGGCTACGACGTGGTCGTCGCCTTCGGCGGCGACGGCACCGTCAACGAAGCCGCAAACGGCCTGCTCGGATCCCCCACGCCGCTGTCGTGCCTGCCGGGTGGCTCGGCCAACGTGTTCGGCAAGATGCTCGGCATCCCCGGCGACCCTGTCGACGCGACCGAGCACCTGCTCGCGATGGCCGACGACTGGCACCCGCGCAAGGTCGACCTCGGCGTCGTCAACGGACGCTGCTTCACCTTCGCCTCCGGGCTCGGCCTGGACGCGAGCGTGGTCGAGCGCGTGGACGCAAACCCGCGCCTGAAGGCGCGTTTCGGGCCCTGGTTCTTCACGTGGGTGGCGGTCAGCACGTTCATGCGTCGCTACCTCCTCGAGCCCCCGCGCCTGAAGGTCCGCACCGAGGAGGGCCAGGAGATCGAGGGCGTCACCGCGATCGTCCAGAACGGGGCGCCCTTCACCTACTTCCAGAACCGCCCGATCGACATCGCCGAAGGTGCCTCGCTTGACTCCGGCACGCTCGCCGCCGGCGTGCTGCGCCGCGCCACCCCTCTCACCGGGGCGTCGCTCGCGTGGCGCGCGCTCTCGCGCAACGCGCGCGTGACCGGCAACCGCCAGATCACCGGCCTCGCGGACGCAAGCGGCATCTGCGTGACGAGCGCCGACGGGCGCCCGCTGCCGCTGCAGGTCGACGGCGACTACCTCGGCGAGGTCGGCGAGGCGCGCTTCTCGATCCTGCCGGACGCGCTGAACGTCATCTCCTGAAACCCGCCTGCCGACGCCGAGCTCCCTCGGAGCCGACCGCTCAGGACGTGAGCTTGACCACGTAGTCGAAGCCGCTCGCGTCGGCAACGCCGATGAAGTCTTCGACCGGGGTCGTCTTCGCGCAGGTCTTGGCGCTGTGCCCCGCCAGCTTGCCGGTACCGCTGAGCTTCTCCGTGAAGTCTTCCCCGAAGACCTGCGTGCCGGCCAGCTTCTTCGCGCTGTAGGTGCATTCGCCCAACACCAGCTCGAGGTCTCCAGTCAGCTTCACGACCCCGGCCTTGGAGACCGAGACGCTCTTGACCGTGATGCCTCCCGGCACGAATTCGAATGGGCTTTCGTTGAAGCACTGGCTGCTCACCGGCTGGCCGCTGCCGCTCACCTTCACGGTCCCCGAGGGGTTCTTGCCGACCGTCGCCTGTTCGTCGGTCCCTCCGCAGCCCGCGTTCAGCGCGGGCCAGGTGATGGAGTTGCTGACGTGCGCGGCTTCTCCCTGCACGGCGGGCGGCCCTTCGCCCGCTTCGCCTCGCGTGACGAGCAGCACCTTCGGGCTCGCCGCCGACGCGGCGGCGGGCAAAGCGATCAGAGCCGTGCTCGCCAGCATGGCGCACGCGGACAACAGGGGCAGGCGGCAGTGGCGAGTCATGGAGTCCCTCCTCGACGATCGATGACTTCAGCGCCGATCTGATCCCAGCGCGCGAGCGAAGCTAAGACGTGGGGCCGGCGTTGTCAAGCGGCAATAAGAATGCCGACTGGTCGGGGCTCAGTCCCCGGCGCCCGGTGTGACCCGGTAGGCGTCGAACACCGACTCGGTGTTGCGCAACCGCGTGATCGCGCTCTTCAGGGTGTGCGTGTCGGCGAGCTCGACGACGAAACGGTTCTTGACCATCGGCCCCATCGACAGGCAGCGGGCTTCGAGGATGTTCGCGCCGGACTCCGAGAACGACCGCGAGAGGTCCTCGAGCAGCCGGTGGCGATCCCAGGCGTCGATCTGGATTTCGACGATGAAGCCGGTGGAGCGGTCACCGTCCCAGGAGACGCTCGTGAAGCGCTCCGGGTTCTTGCGCAGCAGCGCCGTGTTCGGGCAGTCGCCGCGGTGGATCGTGATGCCGCGTCCCAGCGAGATGTAGCCCACGATCTCATCGCCCGGCACCGGCCGGCAGCACTTCGCCAGCCGCAACATCACGTCATCGACGCCCTCCACGCGGATGCCGTACTGGCCGGAGGACTTGTTGGGCCTGCGCCGCGGGCGCCCGACGCGCAGCAGGTCGGCGTCGGTGTCCTCCCCATCCGCGGACTCGCCCTGCTTGAGCCTCTGCATGACCTTGTTGACGACGAGCTTCGGCGAGATCTTGGCGGCCCCGAGCGCGATGTAGAAGTCGTCGGCCTTGCGGTAGCCGACCTCGCGGATCACATCGGCGAGCAGCGCGGAGCCAGTGATCTTCTGCGCGGGCAGGCCCTGTTTGCGTAGGTGCTCCTGGAGCAGCTCGCGGCCCTGATGCTCGGTGTCGACACGGCTCTCGGCCTTGAACCAGGCCTTGATCTTGTTGCGGGCCCTGGTCGTCTTGACCATCGCCAGCCAGTCCCGCGAGGGGCCCCGCTCGCGCTTGGCGGTGAGGATTTCGACGATGTCCCCGGAGCGCAGCTCGTTGTGCAGCGGCACGATTTTGCCGTTCACGCGCGCGCCCACGCAGCGGTGACCGATCTCCGTGTGCACCTCGTAGGCGAAATCCAGCGGCGTGGCGCCGGAGGCCAGCGACTTGACTTCGCCCTTGGGCGTGAAGACGTAGACCTCCTCCTCGAAGAGGTCCGTGCGCAGCGTCTCCATGAACTCGTGCGGGTCGGAGAGGTCTTTCTGCCAGTCGAGCATCGAGCGCAACCACTTGAGCTTCGCGTCCTCACTGCCGCCGGGCCAGCCGGGCCCTTCACCCTCGCCCGCATCGCCGCCGGCGTGGCCCTTGTAGACCCAGTGGGCCGCGACGCCGAACTCGGCCATCTCGTGCATCTCGTGGGTGCGGATCTGGATCTCCAGCGGCCGGCCCTCGGGCCCGATCACCGTCGTGTGCAGCGACTGGTACATGTTGAACTTGGGCATCGCGATGAAGTCCTTGAAGCGACCTGGCAGGGGCTTCCACAGCGAGTGGATCACGCCGACGGTGCCGTAGCAGTCCTTCACCGACTCGACGATCACGCGCATCGCCGTCAGGTCGTAGATCTCGTTGAACTCGCGGCCCTTCTTGGTCATCTTCGAGTAGATCGAGTAGAAGTGCTTCGCGCGGCCCGCGATCTGCGCGTCGATGCCGACATCGCACAACTCGCTGCGCAGGTAGTCACCGGCCTCCGCGACGTAGTGTTCGCGCTCCTCGCGCTGCTGGGCGACGAGCGCCTTGATCTCCTGGTACTTGCGCGGGTGCAGCGTGGCGAAGGCGAGATCCTCGAGCTCCCACTTGATCGCGTGGATACCGAGGCGGTGCGCCAGCGGCGCGTATATCTCGAGCGTCTCGCGCGCCTTCTCGATCTGCTTCTGCTTGGACATCGCGTCGATCGTGCGCATGTTGTGCAGCCGATCCGCGAGCTTGATCAGGATGACCCGCACGTCGGTGGCCATCGCGACCATCATCTTGCGGTAGTTGCTGGCCTGCGCCTCGTCGCGCGACTGGAAGGTGATGCCCTTCAGCTTCGTGACGCCGTCGACGACCCCGGAGATCTCCTCGCCGAAGCGCTCGCGAACCTCCTCGATCGAGGCGGAGGTGTCCTCGACGGTGTCGTGGAGCAGTGCCGCGCACAGCGTCTCTGTGTCGAGCCGCATGCTGGCGCAGATCCGAGCCACGCCGACCGGATGCACGATGAACTCCTCGCCTGATTTGCGGCGCTGCTCGGCGTGGTGCTCGCAGGCGAACACGAACGCGTCCTGCACGCGTTCGCGGTCGATGTGCACGGCCGAATCGGCGGCGTGCTCGGAGACGATCGCGAACAGGTCGCTGAGCAGCCGGCGCTCGGAGGCGCTCAGCCCTGCAGGCTGGGGGATCTCGGGCTTGGCGGGCCTCGTCGCGGTGGGCGGCCGCGCCGACACCTGAACTCCCTGCGCGTTCTGGGGATCCTTGGTCGTGGCCATGGCTTAAAGGGTAGCCAGCTACGCGGCGATCGAAGCGTCCCGGCGGCTCGCACGCCGCAAACCGGCGGCCCTAGAACAGAACGAGCTCCTCAGGCTCGGCGGGATCGGCGGATGCCGTGGGGTGCGAAGCGGCGGCGGAGCGCTCCTCTGCGGCGCTCGCCGCCAGCGCGTGGCGCAGCCGCAGGCGCGGCTCGACGACGCCGTTCCACTCGTTCACCTCGAGCGCGAAGGTGGCCTGGGCCGGCTCCCCCTCTCCCACCGGCAGGCTCGCGCCCTGGCCGAAGCAGACGCCCCGCGCGCGCGAGCCTCGTGACTCGACCGTGAAGCGCAGGTGGCGTCCTTCGCCCATCGGCCGTGGGTCGAGGAAGCGGGCCTCGGCGAGCATCAGGCACACCGGGGGATTGCCTCTCCCGAACGGCGCCAGTGCCTGCAGCTCCTCCGCCAGCTCGAGGCTCATCTCGGCACCGTCGACGATCGCATCGACACGCTCGATCGGCGCCATCTGCTCGGGGCGCAGCACCCCGGCCGCGTGGCTCGAGAGCGCTGCCGCGAAGGCGCCGAGCCGGTCGCGGTCGAGCTCCAGGCCCGCGGCCGCGCGGTGACCGCCGAAGCGCACCAGGTGCTCGCCGCACGCACGCAGCCCGCCGAGCAGGTCGAAGGCGTCGACCGAGCGCCCCGAGCCGCGCCCCCCCTCGCCGTCCAGCGCAACCATCACGACCGGCCGTCCGCTGCTCTCGACCAGGCGCGAGGCGACGATGCCGATCACGCCGGGGTGCCACGACTCGGCGGCGAGCACATAGGCGCCCTGCTCGCCCAGCTCCGCCATCTGCGCTTCGGCCTCGAAGCGGATCCGCCGCTCGATCCGGCGGCGCTCATGGTTGGCCGCGTCGAGCTCCCGGGCGATCTCGCCGGCACGCGCCGGATCATCGGTGAGCAGCAACTCGAGCCCGGCGTCGGCCCGGTAGAGGCGTCCGGCCGCATTCAGCCGCGGCGCCAAAGCGAAGCCGATCTCCCGCTCGCCGATCCGCGACGGATCGACCCCGGCGACGGCCATCAGGGCCCGCAGCCCGGGCTTCGCCGTCGCCGCCAGGGCTCGCAGGCCGCGGCGCAGCAAGGCGCGGTTCTCGCCCACCAGGGGCACGACGTCGGCGACGGTGGCGAGCGCCACGAGGTCGAGGTCGCGCCGCAGGCGGCGTTCGTCGGGCGGGGTGGGGCTCGACGCTTCGAGCAGCGCCTGGGCCAGCTTGTACGCCACGGCCGTCGCGCACAGCGCCTCGAACGGGTACCCGCAGACGGCCGGATGCACGATCGGGGTATCCGGCAGCCGGCCGTCGTCCCGCACAGCATGGTGGTCTGTCACGACCACTGTCAGCCCCAACTCACGTGCTGCCCGCACCTCCTCCACGTCCGTGATCGCACAATCCGCGGTCAGCAGCAGGCGCGTGCCGCGTGCGGCGAGCCGCCTCACCGTCTCGAGATTCAGCCCGTAGCCGTCGCCGGCGCGGTCGGGGATGTAGGAGTCGACATCGGCGCCCAGCTCGCGCAGCGCGCGGACCAGCACGGCCGTCGAGCAGATGCCGTCGACGTCGTAGTCGCCGTGAACGGTGATCCGCTGCCCGGCCCTCGCGCATCCGAGGATCGCGGCGACAGCCTCGGAGATGCCCCGAAAGGCCTGCGGCGAGTGCTCCTCCTCGGCGGCCAGGAAGGCGCGTGCCGCCTGCGGCTCTGAGTGGCCGCGCCGGATCAGGGCCTGGCCGAGCGCGTCGCCGATGCCGAGCTCGGCGCGAAGGCGCTCGAGTGCCTGCGGGGGGCACGGCGGGATCTCGAAGCTGACGCTCGGGGGCACGGCCGCGAGGTTACGGCCGGGCCGAGACGGAACGGCCGCGGCGCAGGCCTAGAGCGCCTCGGGCGCCGCCTGGCGGCCGGCGCGTTCGCGGCGCATGCCCTCCAGGTACACGAAGGCCATCCCGATCAGCGCTCCCGGCACCGCGTACAGGACCACGGCCACGTCGGTGGCCTTTTCGCCCGGGATGCGCAGCGCGGAGACCTTGACCGAGTAGATGATCAGGCCGACCACGATCGAGCCCACGAGCGAGCCGACGAAGGCGCCGACGATGCCTCCCCAGAAGCGGTCCGGGAGGAAGATCGTGAAGTGCCAGATCGCAAGGCCCATCATCACCCAACCGAGCACACCCATCAGCGCGCCCTCCCATGTCGTTTGTTTCGTCGCCCGCCGGCGCGACGGTTTTTCTGGCGCGGTTTCGGCGCGTCCTTGAGCACGAGGTCCTCGGGCGTTAGATCGGCCGCCGGGTCGCGCTCGGGCACCGGCTCCGGGGCCGGCGGCTCCTCAGTGGCAACCGGCGCGGGTCGGCCGCGGGGCTTCTGCGCCGGCTGCTCGACGTCGAGGTCGGCGACGAGGTCCTGGAACTCGTCGCGCGAGATCTGCTGGCCGGGCTCCTCGGGCGCCGTCAGGCGGCCGCGACGGCCCCGTTTGCGCTTCGTCTCGGGCTCCACGTCCTCGGGCGCGCCGCCCGCGGTCGTGGCGTAGGCGGGCACGGCGCCGGATTCGCGGATGATGCGCGCCCGGCGGGCGCGGTAGCCGGCCTCCCGCTCCTTCCAGTGTGTGAGCACCGGCGAGGCGATGAAGATCGAGGAGTAGGCGCCGGAGGCGATGCCGATCATCAGCGCGAAGGCGAAGTCACGCAGCGTTTCGCCGCCGAAGAGCAGCAGCGCGAGCACGGGGAGCAGCGTGCAGAAGCTCGTTGCCAGCGATCTCGTGAGCACCTCGGACATCGAGCGGTTGACGATCTGCGAGAAGGCTGCCCGGGGCATGCGTGGCACGTTCTCCCGCACGCGGTCGAAGACGATGATCGTGTCGTAGAGCGAGTACCCCAGGATCGTCAGCAGAGCGGCGACAGTGGCCGTCGTGACTTCCCTCCCCGTGAGCGAGTAGACCCCCGCCGTGATCAGCAGGTCGTGCATCAGCGCGATCAGCACCGGGATCGCGTACTTCCACTCGAAGCGCAGCGCGATGTAGGCGGAGATCACCAGCAGCGAGGCGATGATCGCGATCACGGCGCTCTTGGCGATCGTTTTCCCGAAGGTCGGGCCGATCGAGGTCGATGAGAAGTAGGCGGTGCCCTTGCCGGCGGTCTTGATCCCGAAGCGTTTCTTGAGCGCTTCTTCGACCCTCGAGACGCTCGTCGGCGGAAGTTTCTTGGTGGAGATCTGGAAGCCCGCGCCGCCGATGCTCGAGTCCTTGATTTTCTGGACCTCGGCGTTGGGGGCGCCGGCGCCGGCCATCACTTTGCCGATTTCGCCGGTGGACGCGGGCTGGACGAACGCGGCTTTGATTCGGGTGCCGGACTTGAAGTCGATGCCGAAGTTCAGCCCTTTCCCGCCGATCGCGATCGCGCCGATCAGCAGGATCGTCCCGGACAGGGAGAAGAACCACTTCGAGGCCCCCATGAAGTCGAAGTGCCAGCCTTTTCGCTCGCGGCCCGCGCCCAGCGCCGACGGATGGGTGACGAGTTTCGAGCGGCCCATCGCACCGAGCGCCGCCTGCGTCGCGAGCACGGCGGTGAACAGCGACACGAGCGTGCCGATGCCGAGCGTGAAGGCGAAGCCCTTGACTTCGGCGGTTGCGAGCGCGAACAGGATGAACGCCGTCATGAACGTCACGACGTTCGCGTCGACGATCGCCGCGAAGCCGCGTTTGTAGCCCGTCGCGATGCCGGAGATCACCGATCTGCCGCCCCTGATCTCCTCCTTGACGCGCTCGAAGATCACGATGTTGGCGTCGGCCGCGACTCCGATCGTGAGGATCAGGCCGGCGATCCCGGGCAGCGTCAGCGTGATCGGGATCAGCTTGATCAGCCCGAAGAAGTAGATGCCGTAGATCAGGAGGCCGCCGACGGCAATCACGCCGAGCACGCGGTAGAAGGCGATCAGGAACAGGCACACCACGAGGAAGCCTGCGAGGCCCGCCAGGAGTCCCTGGTTGAGCGCCTGTTTGCCGAGCGTCGCGGAGACCTGGGAGCGGGAGATCAAGCCGAGCTTGATCGGCAGCGCGCCCGATTGGAGCTCTTCGGCGAGTTCCGTGGCCGAGCCGATCGTGAAGCCACCCGAGATCTGCGAGCCCTGCGAGGAGTCGATCCCTTCGGGGTATTGCGTGTAATCGATCGACGGCGTCGTTATCAACTGGCCGTCGAGCGCCACGGCGAAGTGCTGCTTGGCCGCTTCCTTGGTGACGCCCGGCAGCTGAGCTTCCTGACCGCGGTGGGCGATTTCCTTCGTCACCCGTTCGAACACGGACTTGCCGTGCCCCGTGAAGCCGAAGCTGACGTTCGGCTGGCCGTTGCCGCCCGCGCCTTCGTCGAAGCCCTGCTGGGGGTGGGTGATGTCGGCGCCGCTCAGCACCGGGTTGTCCTTCAGCACGTACCAGCTGTTCGGCGATTTGAGGAGGACTTTGCCGGCGCTCGATTCGGTCGGCCGAGCCTGCAGGATCACGGTCCCCGGGTTGACCCTCACCGCCTTCACCACGGCGCCCTTTGGGATAACGACTTCTTTGCGCGCGTTGGCTTCGGTTTCCGCGGGGCCGCAGAAGGCCGCCGGGGTCTTGCCGGGGCAGAGCACCTTCTGGTCCTTCGTGTCGATCAGGTACCAGCTTCCGTAGACGCAGCCGTTGATCTGCTGGGGAGTGCAGCCCTGCCCCAAGGTGGTGTCGCTCTTGCGAAGTTCGACCGGTCGTTTTTCGGCGCGCAGGATCGCCTGGTACTCGGTCAGGCCGAACGCCGAGCCGCCGGCTTCCTGGCCGCCGGTGACGTTGGCGTCGCTCGGCGCTTCCTTGCCGTCGGAGCCGATCACGTTCGGCTCCCAGTCGTAGAACTGCAGCTGGGCCGTGCGGCCGACCTCTTTTTCGGCCTGTTTGACATCGCCGGCCTCCGGCAGCGCCACGTCGATTTCCTTTTCGCCCGAGGTCTGGATTTCGGGTTGGGAGACGCCGATCTGATCGACGCGTTTGCGCATGATGTCGATCGCGCGGCTCAGCGATTCGGGGGTGACCTTCGACTGCGCGGTCGGCTTCGCCTGGTAGACGAGCTCGACACCGCCCTTCAGATCGAGCCCGAGGCGCGTCTTTTTGGTCGCGATCACGGCCACCGAGGCGGCGACGAGCCCCAGAACGATCAGCAGGATCAGGCTGTTGCGGCGGCGGTCGGTCATCCCCAGCGCAGGTTACTTGTCCGGCGTCAGCACAAGCAGCAGGCCGCCCTCGTCGTCATAGGCCGGGAAGATGTCGGCCTTGGCGCCGGCGGCCACGTCACGTTCGCCCGCGACGCTGACGGGGATCTCGAGGGCCCGCACGCCCCACTCGAGCACGGTGGCCACGGGGTCGTCGCCGTTCGCAAAGCTGAGCCCGAGCACCTGCTCGACGCGTTGGCCGATCACGTCCTCCTCCTCGAGCCCTGTGAACGCGAACGAGTTGCGCCCGCATCCGATCACGCGCGCCTCCCCGTCGCATACGAAGAAGGCCGCGTCGGGGGCGGGGAAGTAGTCGTCGAGCAGTTCGAACAGGAACGCGAAGCCGCACTTCGCGCAGCCCTTGGGCTGGCGCGTGAAGCCGATGTTGCGGTCGACCTCCGTCGTGCGGTGGCCGCAGTTGGGGCAGATGAAGGGGTGGGCCATCGTCTGGGACACAGACTACGCAAGGCGACGTCGGTTGACCCCCGGACTTTCGTCGGGGTTTATCCGCGCGCCGTCCTTTTAGAACAGCGAGCTCTCCGCCGGTGCCCGCGCTCGCAGTCCCAGGTGGGCGAAGGCCGCGGGCGTCGCGGCCCGCCCGCGCGGTGTGCGCTTGATCAGGCCCTGCTGCAGGAGGTAGGGCTCGTAGACGTCCTCGATCGTGTCCTGCTCCTCCCCCACCGCTACGGCCAGCGTCGAGAGCCCGACGGGTCCCCCGTCGAACTTCGTGCAGATCGCGCCGAGGATCTCGCGGTCGAGGCGGTCGAGCCCCAGCGCGTCGACTTCGAGCATCTCGAGCGCCGCCTGCGCGGCGGCCGCCGTGACGATCCCCTCCATTCGCACCTCGGCGAAGTCCCGTACCCGCTTCAGCAGCCGGTTGGCGACACGCGGAGTGCCGCGGCTGCGCGACGCGATCGCGAGCGCACCCTGCTCGTCGAGCTCGACCTCGAGTATCCCCGCCGAGCGCCGCACGATCACGGCGAGCTCGTCGACGGCGTAGGGCTCGAGCCGAGCCTGGATCCCGAAGCGGTCGCGCAACGGCGTCGTCAGCAGGCCGGCCCGCGTGGTCGCGCCGATCAGCGTGAAGGGCGGCAGGTCGAGCGTCACGACCCTCGCCCCTGCGCCCTGGCCGACGGTGATCGGCAGTCGCCGGTCCTCCATCGCCGGATAGAAGGTCTCCTCCAGCGTCCTCGCGAGACGGTGGATCTCATCCACGAAGAACACGCTGCGCGGCTCGAGCGCGGTAAGGAAGGCGGCGATGTCCCCCTTGCGCTCGAGCGCCGGACCGGCGGTCTGCACGAACGGCACGTCGAGCTCCGCGGCGACGATCTGGGCGAGCGAGGTCTTGCCGAGGCCCGGCGGGCCCGCGAGCAGCAGATGGTCGAGCGCCTCGCCGCGCGCCGCGCTCGCCTCGATCGCGACGGCGAGCTGCTCGCGCAGGGGCGCCTGCCCGACGAACTCGCCGAGCCTGCGGGGACGCAGCGAGCGATCGAGCTCGTCCTCGGCGACGAGGTAGGGCGTCTGGATCCGCGTCGGCGCGTCGCTCACGCGCTCACCCCGCGCTCCTCGCCAGGCGCAGCGCCGCCGCGATCAGCTCCTCGGGAGACTCGGCCTCGACGTCGCGCAGCAGCTCGTCGGCCTCTGCCGGGCCGTAGCCGAGCTCGATCAGTCCGGCCCGGGCGAGCCCCCGCGGGTGCTGCTCCTCGCCGCGCCGCGCCTGGATCTCCTCTGGCCCGGCCGCCGCGGCGGCGCCGTCGGCGACCTTCTCGCGCAGCTCGACGATGATCCGCTCGGCCGTGCGCTTGCCGATCCCGGGCACCGCCTGGAAGCGGGCCGCATCGCCGGCGGCGAGCGCCGCGAGCAGCTCGCGGGGCCGGCCGGCGGAGAGCACGGCGAGCGCGACCTTCGGCCCCACGGCCTGCACGCCGAGCAGCATCAGGAACAGCTCCCGCTCCTGCTCGGAGTGGAACCCGTAGAGCGCCAGGGCGTCGTCACGGACGATCAAGTGGGTGTGCAGCGTCACCTGCTCGCCGGCCGGTGGGACGTGTCGCAGCGTCTCGGCGGAGACCGCAGCCCTGTAGCCGACGTGACCGCACAGCACGACCAGGTGATCGGCACGGCGCACCGCGACCTCGCCGGTGAGCAGCGCGATCACGACGCGAGGAGCGCGGCCGCAAGGGGGGCGCGGTTGAGGTGGCAGACGGCGACTGCGAGCGCGTCGGCTGCATGGTCCGGTCGGGGGGGCTCGGGCAGCCCAAGGAGAACACCCGCCATGCGCGCGACCTGCTCCTTGGGGGCGCGGCCGGAGCCGCAGACGGCGGCCTTGACCTGCTGGGGCGTATAGGCCGCGCACGGGATCGCCCGTTGCCCGGCCGCGAGCATCACCACGCCCCGGGCCTGGCCCACGGCGAAGGCGCTGCGGGCGTTCGCTCCGAAGTACAGCTCCTCGAGCGCCACCGCATCTGGCTCGTGCTCAGCCAGCAGGGCTTCGATCGCGCGGTGGATCTCCGTCAGCCGGCGCTCGTCGGGAACGCCGGGAGCGGTCTCGATCACGCCGCCGTCGAGCGCCACGGGTCGGCCGCCGCGGTGCGCGACGACGCCATAGCCCGTGTTGGCCAGCCCGGGGTCCACGCCGAGAACGATCACAGGCCGTGATTCTGCGCTGGCTGCCGGACGCCTGCCTGTCTGCGCCTGCTCGCCCCCGGGCTGCGGCTGTACGCTGGCGCCGTGTCCGAGCCACCGCCCCAGATCGACTTCGATGCCGAGGGCCTGCTCGACGGGCTGGAGGGCCGGCAGCGCGCCGAGCGCCTCGCGTTGCTGCGCCAGCTCGTCGCCGACGGGGTGCCGCTGAACGAACTGCGGCGCACCACCGAGGCGGGCACGGTGATGTTCCTGCCTGCCGACCGCGTGATCGTCGGCGAGGAGCGCTATACCGCGGCCCAGATCTCCGAGCGGACCGGCATCGAGCCGGACATGCTGAACGCGCTGAGCCGCGCGATGGGCCTGCCGATCGCCGAACCGGACGACCCCCTGTACACCGAACTCGAGCTTGCGGCGACCGAACGGCTGAAGATCGCGAGGTCGTTGGGCATCCCCGACGAGGACACGCTGGCGCTGCTGCGAGTGCTCGGCCGGAGCCTCTCGCAGGTCGCCGAGAGCCTGCGCGCGATGCCGCTGAAACTCGTGATCGAGCCGGGCCTCAGCGAGGCCGAGCTCGCGCAGCGCTACGCGGCGGCCGTGCAGCAGATGTACCCGCTCGTCGATCCGATGATCAGCTCGATCCTGACCCTCCACCTGCGCCACGCGACTCAGACCGAGGTGATCAACGCGCTGGAGCGAAGCGGCGGCGAGCTGCCGGGCTCGCGCGAGGTCGCGGTCGCGTTCGCGGACCTCGTCGGCTTCACGCGCCTCGGCGAGGAAGTCCCGCCCGATGAGCTCGGACGGCTCGCGGGGAGGCTCGAAGCGCTCGCCAGCGAGGTAGCCGAGCCGCCGGTGCGGTTGGTCAAGACGATCGGCGATGCGGCGATGCTGGCCGCCCACGAGCCCGAGCCGCTGCTGGCCGCGACGCTGAAGCTGATCGAGGCAGCCGACGCCGAGGGCCAGGACTTCCCGCAGCTGCGCGCCGGCGCAGCGGTCGGTCTCGCGCTGCCGCGTGCCGGCGACTGGTTCGGGCGACCGGTCAACCTCGCCAGCCGCATCACCTCGGTGGCGCGACCCGGGAGCGTGCTCGCGGACCGCGAGCTTCACGACCGCACCGAGGGTGCCTACAGCTGGTCGTTCGCCGGCGAGCGGCGGTTGAAGGGGATCAACGGGCGCGTCGCGCTGTACAGGGCACGAGCGCTGGCCGCGTGAGGGCCGCGACGCCGGCCCGTTAGCCCGCGACCCGCTCGAGCACGTCGGCGGACACGTCGAAGTTGGCGTGCACCGCGCTGACGTCGTCGAGCTCTTCGAGCACGTCGATCAGCCGCATCAGCTTGCCGGCCGCGGCCTCCTCGACGGGCACGAGACTCGAGGCCCGGTAGGCCATCTCGTCGCTGTCGATCTCGACGCCGGCCTCCTCGAGCGCGGCGCGTACCGCCGCGAAGTCGGCGGGCTCCGTGATCACCTCGAAGACATCGTCGTCGGTCGTGATGTCCTCGGCGCCGGCCTCGACCGCGGGCATCAGGTCGTCTTCGGAGTAGCGCGTCGCGTCGATCACGATCGTGCCCTTCTTGTCGAACAGGTACGCCACCGAGCCGGGCTCGCCGAGGCTGCCGCCGTTCTTCGTGAAGGCGTGCCGGACGTCCGCGCTCGTACGGTTGCGGTTCTCGGTCAGCGCCTCGACGAGCACGGCCACGCCGCCCGGGCCGTAACCCTCGTAGAGGACCGCCTCGATCGCCTCGGCCTCGCCGCCCTCACCGGTGCCCTTGGCGATCGCCCGCTCGATGTTGTCCTTCGGCATCGAGGCCTCCCTGGCCTTGCGGATCGCGAGATCGAGCGAGGGGTTGCCGACGGGGTCGCCGCCGCCATCGCGTGCCGCGACGGTGATCGCGCGCGTCAGCTTCGAGAACTGCGCACCGCGACGCGAGTCGACGATCGCCTTCTTGTGCTTGATGGAGGCCCACTTGGAATGCCCGGACATAGCTTGATTCTACGAGTCCGCATTCGGAGTGGACGGCCGCCCGGGACCGCGAGAGCCGCTGGTCATAGGATGGCCGGGCGTATGAGCGCCAGACAGCTTCCCGACGTCTTCAAGGCGTATGACATCCGCGGCCTCTACGGCGAGCAGATCGACGGCGATCTGGCAGAGCTGATCGGAGCTGCGTTCGCGCGGGTTCTCTCGGGCCTCGCCGGCAAGCCGTGCTCGGAGCTGCGCGTGGGGCTCGGTCGCGACATGCGACTCAGCGCCCCCGAGCTCGCGGCGCGATACCGCGACGGCCTGCTCGGCCAGGGCGTCAATGTGATCGACGCCGGGCAGATCGGCAGCGAGATGCTCTACTGGCTCGTCGGCGCGCGCAGCCTCGACGGCGGGCTGATGTGCACGGCATCGCACAACCCCAAGGCCTACACGGGCGCCAAGCTCGTCCGCGAGGGGGCGATCGCGCTCTCGGGCGACTCCGGCATCGACGACGTCCGCCGCGAAGTCGGGGAGTACCTCGCGGCCGGCGGCACCCCTCGCTCCGAGCACAGCGGGGAGCTTCAGGAGATCGACATCTACGAGGAGTTCCAGGCGGCGGCGCTGGAGTTCATCGACGCCGACGCGGTCCGCTCCTCGCCGCGACGGCTGAAAGTGGTGGTGGACGGCGGCAATGGCATGGCCGGCCCGATGGTGGGGCCGCTGCTGGAGAGACTCGATCTCGAGCTGCTCGAGACCTACTGGACCCCGAACGGCGAGTTCCCCGGCCACGAGCCGAACCCGCTCCTGCCCGAGAACCGTCAGTTCATCATCGACAAGGTCCGCGAGACGGGGGCGGATCTCGGCATCGCCTGGGACGGCGACGCCGACCGCTGCTTCTTCATCGACGAGACCGGCGAGTTCGTCCCCGGCGACTTCATGACGGCGCTGCTGGCCGCGTCGCTGCTGGGCAAGGCCGATAAGCCCGGCGAAGCGATTCTCTATGACGTCCGCGCCTCCTGGGCGGTGCCCGACACCGTGCGCCGCGCCGGCGGCGTCCCAGAGATCAACCGCGTGGGCCATGCCTTCTTCAAGACGCGGATGCACAAGGAGGGCTCGTTGTTCGGCGGCGAGGTCTCCGGGCACTACTACTTCCGGGATTTCTACTGCGCGGACTCGGGAACGATCCCGGCGCTTTTGATCGTCGAGATGCTCGCCGGCGGGGAGGCCCGCATGTCCGAGCTGCTCGCGCCCTACCGCGAGCACTACTTCATCTCCGGCGAGATCAACTCGCAGGTCTCCGACGGGGAGGCGAAGATGCAGCAGCTCACCGAGCTCTACGGGGATGCGAAGCAGAGCCACCTCGACGGGATCTCGATCGACTACGAGCAGTGGCACTTCAACGTGCGCCCGTCGAACACCGAGCCGCTTCTGCGCCTGTGCCTCGAGTCGCTGATCTCGCACGAGGACATGGAGCGCCGCCGCGACGAGGTGCTCGCCGTGATCCGCTCGTGAGCGACGGCGCCGAGCTGGCGGCCGAGCAGGAGGATCTCCACGAAGCCGCCGAGCAGGGCATACACCGCCTCGCCGTGCCGACGCCCTTCATGGTGGGCCGCGTCAACGCCTACCTGATCGAGGACTCGCCGCTGACCCTGGTGGACTCGGGGCCGAACTCGGCTAAGGCGCTGGACGAGCTCGAGCAGGCGCTGAACGCGCGGGGGCACCGCGTCGAGGACATCGAGCTGCTGGTGATCAGCCACCAGCACATGGACCACTTCGGGCTTGCCTCGATCCTCGCGCGGCGCTCGGGCGCCGAGGTCGCCGCGCTCGCACCCCTCGCCTCCTACCTGGCCGACTACAGTCGCGAGACGGACCTCGACGACGCCTTCGCGGAGGCGATCATGCTCCGCCACGGGATCCCGGCGGAAGTCGTCACCGCGCTGCGGGCGGTCTCGGCCGGCTTCCGGGCTTGGGGCTCGGCCGTCGAGGTGACGCGTCCGCTGCACGACGGCGGCGAGCTCGTGCTGCGCGACCGCACGCTGAAGGTCCTCCACCGCCCGGGTCACAGCCCTTCCGACACGGTGTTCCTCGACGAGGGGCGCTCGATCCTCTTGGCGGCGGACCACCTGATCGCCCACATCTCCTCGAACCCCCTGCTCGCCCGGCCGCTCGGCTCCGAGCCCGCGGCGGCCGGCGAGGCGGCCCCCCGGCCGCAGGCGCTGCTCACCTACATGCGCTCGCTCGAGGCCACCAAGGAGATGGACCTGGGACTCGTGCTGCCCGGCCATGGCCGTCCCATCACCGACCACGCAGCGCTGATCGAACAGCGCTTTCGGATGCACGACAGGCGCGCGGAGAAGATCCTCGGCCTGATCTCCGAGCAGCCGCGCAGCGCCCATGAGATCGCCCAGGAGCTGTGGGGCAACGTGGCGGTCACGCAGGCGTACCTGACACTCTCCGAGGTGCTCGGGCATGTCGACCTGCTGCTCGAGGATGGACGGGCCGGCGAGGAGGAGACCGGCGGAGTCGTGCGGTTCGCGGCGACGTCCTAGGTGTAGTTCCTAGGAGATCTCGCCGAGCTGCACGGGGTCGCCGAGCGCGACCCGGCCCGGGGTCAGCACCTCGCCCCACACGCCCATCGCGAGCGGTTCGGTGGTGGCAGCGTCGCCGCGCAGGTCCCGCAGCAGGTCGAGGGTCGGGACATCTACCTGGCCGGTCTCCGGGTCGCGGCTCGTGACGATGCAGCGACCGACGTGCCCGCGCGGGCGAATCGTCGCCTCCCCGACGATCAGCTCGCGACCGAGCCAGCCGTCCTCCGCAAAGGCACCTGCACCCTCGATCTCGATCGACATCCGAAACCGGCGCGCGTCGAGCTCGCGGTCCGCGAGCCGTGATAGCTCCTGGAGCGACTCGGCCGCCACCAGCGTGACGGCGCCGGCGACGCCGCGGTCGACCCCCGGCGAGCCGTCCGCGGGGCCGACGAGTCGCAGCTCCTCGCCGGCGTGGGCGGAGATCGCCTCCGAGAACGGGCCGTCGATCAGCCGCGCGGGCCGGGCATCGGAGCGGTAGCTCGCGGTCAGCTCGGCGCCGAGCGCGACGGCGGCCGTGATGCGCTCCCCGGAGGGGAAGCTGAGCGTCAGCACCTGCCCGCCCTCGTCGAGCTCCGCGGAGATCTCGTGGAGGGCGCCGTTGTGCTTGGCGTTGACCATGCGGCCTCGGTCGTCGATCAGGTAGAAGCAGCGGTCCCCGATGACCCCTCGGCGCTCGAGCCGCACGCTCTCCTGGCGCGCGATGCGCAGCCCCTTGACCGGCGCGAGGGACAGCGCGACGACATGTGCCGTCCTGATCGGCTCTCCTTGGCTCACCGCTTACCCACGGTCCCGTCGAGCGAGGCCGCCTCGGCCACGCTCTCGAGGAACCGGCGATGCAGGCGATCGTCGTCGCCCAGCTCGGCGTGGAAGGCGACCCCGAGGAGGTTCCCCTGGCGTGCAGCCACGGGATGCCCCTCGACGGTTGCGAGGATCTCGACGGCGGGGCCGTGCTCGGCGATCCACGGCGCCCTGATGAAGATCCCCCGCATCGGACCGCCGGGAAGGCCGGCCAGGTCCAGGTCGGCCTCGAAGCTCGCTGTCTGGCGGCCAAAGGCGTTGCGCTGAGCCGTGATGTCCATCAGGCCCAGGTGGTCGCGGTCCAGCATGATCAGCCCCGCACATGAGCCGAGCACGGGCCGCCCGCTCGCTGCGAACTCGCGCAGCGGCCCGGCGAGGCCCTCCCGCTCGATGCCGAGCGTGATCGTGGTCGACTCTCCGCCGGGAATCACGAGGCCCTCGAGCCCCGCCAGGTCGGCCGGCACGCGTACCTCCGGCGTTTCCGCTCCCAGCCCCTCGAGCATCCGCTCGTGAGCCTCGAACCCGCCCTGCAGAGCAAGCACGCCCACACGCGGGCGGTTCGATCCTTTACCGAGGTCGCTCAAGATCGCGCAATGTCAAACGGGGCGTCTGCGCCTGCAACGCGCGCGGAACGTGGCCCCCGGAGGGTTATCTCTCTTGGACTCATCACCGATCATCCGCAGCCGATCGAACCGAAGAAGTCATCGCCGCGTCGCCGCTGTTTTTTCGGTAAGCGGAGGTCTTCGCCTTTTGAGCGCCTGCGCAGCACGAGCTCAAAAGACGAAGGCCGAAGCGCCTTACCAGCCGCGCTGGGCCAGCAGCTCCTCGCCCTCGAGCTTGGAGCTCTCGAGGCTGACCATCGCCGGGCCGAGCCCGCGGGAGGCCTCAGCTACGCGGGCGGGGTCTTGCCAATGCGTCGTGGCCTCGACGATCGCACGAGCACGGATCGCGGGCTCCTCCGACTTGAAGATGCCGCTGCCGACGAACACGCCTTCGGCTCCAAGCGCCATCATCAGCGCCGCGTCAGCCGGAGTGGCGATGCCGCCGGCGCAGAACAGCACGACCGGGAGGCTGCCGTCGCGGGCCACGCCGCGGACGACGTCCAGAGGCGCAGCGATCTCCTTGGCGGCGCTCGGCAGCTCGTCCTCGCCGAGCATCGTCATGCGCCTGATTTCGCCGCCGATCTGCCGCATGTGGCGGACGGCCTCGACGATGTCACCGGTCCCCGCCTCGCCCTTGGAGCGGATCATCGCGGCGCCCTCGCCGATCCGCCGCAGCGCCTCGCCGAGGTTGGTGGCGCCGCATACGAACGGCACCTTGAAGTCCCACTTGTCGATGTGGTTGCGCTCGTCGGCCGGGGTGAGCACCTCGGACTCGTCGATGTAATCGACATCGAGGGCCTCGAGCACGCGGGCCTCCATGAAGTGGCCGATCCGTGCCTTTGCCATCACGGGGATCGTCACGGCCTCCTGGATGCCGGCGATCATCTCCGGATCGGACATCCGCGCGACTCCCCCATCGCGCCTGATGTCGGCCGGGACACGCTCGAGTGCCATCACCGCGGCGGCCCCGGCGTCCTCCGCCGTCTTCGCCTGCTCGGGCGTGACGACGTCCATGATCACGCCGCCCTTCAGCATCTCTGCCAGGCCCGCCTTGACCCGGAATGTCGCCTCGTCGCGCATGCCCTGGAGTTTATCCGGGGGTTGCGTTTGCCCCCGCCCCCGGGGTCAATCCAGCCTGCGCCGGAAGACGAGACGCGTCCCGGCGCTCGGCGAATAGCCGTCGACCGTCTCCACGTCGAACCCCAACGCCTCGTGGAAGGCCCGCGAGCCGCGGTTCTCCGGAGCGGTGATCGCCTTCAGCCGCTGCGCGCCCCGAGCGCGGACGAGCTCCTCGAATCGCTCGTACATGAGTCGCGCGAGCCCCTGCCCGCGGGCCTCGCCTCTCACCGCCACGGCATGGATGTAGCCGGTGTCGTCCTGGCTGACGAAGCCCAGCAGGTAGCCCTCGATCCGCCCGCCGTCCCCCTCGGCCAGCACCGAGGTCTCGCCGAACTCGTGCACGTAGAGCGCCTGGTGCAGGAATCCCATGTCCCGATGAATCGGCCGGCCCTCCGTGCCGGCCTCCGGCTCGGCGCTCCAGAAGTCGTCGAG
The DNA here is from genome assembly GCA_036394235.1 of Solirubrobacteraceae bacterium. Classification (GTDB taxonomy): domain Bacteria; phylum Actinomycetota; class Thermoleophilia; order Solirubrobacterales; family Solirubrobacteraceae; genus Palsa-744. Next base: position 23,293 of record DASWFM010000083.1, read on the forward strand.
CTCCTCGAGGATCACCCGCAGGTCCGGGATCGTGACGTGCCGCAACGCCGTTTTGGAGCTGCCCTGACGCTCAGGCACGCGATTGAGGCTAACGCGAGGCCCAGGCGAACGTCAGCCCTGGGTCAAGCGACCGTCGTTTTCGGCCGGCTCGGTCCCTGAGCAGGCAGAGATCGGGGTCCTCGTTTGATCCATTCCTCGGCGCGATCCCGTATCTCGGACTTGACGGGCGCGAGTAACGCTGCTAGAACTGCGTCGCCGATCGAGGTGCGCTTCACCCCGAGCCGTACCGCGTCGGGTTCGCCCACCTGGATCAGCAGGCCCGCACGGCTACTGACAGTCAGGAAGTGAGGTAGCCACATGAAACGCACAGCGACTGCCACTCTCGCGGTGGGTGTATGCGCGACGTTCGGCGCGATTGCGATATCGCAGGCTGCACAGCCGACGCGAGCTCGTTCCAGTTGGAGCGTAGCGAGGTATTTCACCGTCCTCCGGCCTGCGCGAGCGGCGGGGTCAGCACTCGCAAACTCGGTTCCGGCGAACACCGCGAAGAGCCTCACCAAGTCAGGGACTCTAGTTTCAGGACTCGAACTCGAGCCCGCTGTTGCGTCCCAGGTGACACTTAGGGGCGCCAAAAACGGCTGGGTGGTACCGGGAAAGCGCGGTATCTGCCTCGTCCTGGAAGTAGCTCATGAAATAGCGCAGGACTGCAATGAGGCGGCGAGCGCCGACACCAGGGGTATCGTGATGGTTGAACGTAGCAATGCGAACATCAGCATTTTCGGGCTGATTCCAGACGGAGCGACCGTCTCGGCTACGAGCCAGGATGGTTCACAAGAACCAGTCGCCGTCGAAGGCAACGTTTTCTCGCGTGAAGGTAGCGGGATCCAGTCCGTGTCCGTTCGCAACGGTGGGGGAGTCGTTAGTGCGACACCCGTGAGGTAGACCCGACGTGCCGCTCGCCGACTTGGCCGTGGGGAACCTTCCGCTGATCGCTTGTGGTGGAGGCAGCCCCCACGGCCCTGACCACGCCGGTGCATAGCCAGCGCGCGAACACATCGAACCAAAACGGTAAGCGAAGCCTCGTCGCTTTTGCTCGCCTGTCGCGAAGCGACCCAAGAGCAAAAGGGGCGAGGCGAAGCGTTTACTTCAAGCGAAACGCCTTGATGCGGTCGTCGTATTGCGCGGAGTCCTGCGCATAGACGCCGTAGGCGAGCGCCTGGATGATGCTCAGCAGGGCCACGTGGGAGCGAACGTAGGCGGGGCTGTTGGAGGAGTAGTAGAGCTTGATCTGGGCGAGCTTCGCGACCTCGGAGAGCGTCGCGTCGGTGATCGCCGCGGTCTTCGCCTGGCGATGGCGGGCGAGCTTCATCGCGCGGACCACCAGCGGGTGGGGCCGGCCGGCGGACAGCCCGATCACGAGCGTCGTGCCGTCGATCCGTCCGAGCCGGCTCAGCGCCTCCTGGGAGGGGCTCGCGACGACATCGACGCGCAGGTCGAGCAGCATCAGCAGGTGGCGCAGGTAGCTCGCGAAGAAGGCCATCTGGTCGGTTCCGGCCACGAGCACCTTCTCGGCCTCGACGATCGCCGCGATCAGCGATTCGACGGCGGTGCGCGAGACCTTTCGCGCGGTCTCCTCGACGTTCAGGTGATCGGCCGCGAGGGCCGACTCGAACTCGTTCTGGTCGAGTGAGAACAGCGGCGCCGACGATGACGGCCCAGGCGCACCGCCCTCCTTCGCCGCCTTGGCGTTGACGCGGCGGTATTCCTCGCGGGCTGCAGCCTGGAGCTCGGGGAAACCCTCGAATCCGAGCGCCTGGGAGAAGCGCACGACCGTGGAGCTCGAGGTGTTGGCGCGCCTGGCCAGCTCCTCGGCGGTCTGGAAGGCGGCCTCGTCGAGGTGGTCGACGATGTACTGCGCGACGTCCTTCTGGGAGCGCGAGCAATCCTCGAAACGCGCCTGGATGTACTTGGAGAGGCTCTGATGCTCGGAGGTGCCGTTTGCCGGCGGCGCCTCTGGCGTCTTGGTGGCGGCTCGCTTCACGGCGCATCTGTTCGACATCTCGGGCCTTCACTCCTGCCTGTGCTCCGAATCGGAAGCCCGCGCCCCTCTGGCGGGCGAAGGCGCCCTGTAGGGTCCGGCGCGTGAAGCGCGGCCTGTTCGAAGACCTGCACGAAGACTTCCGGGCGAGCTTCAGGACGTTCCTGGAGCGCGAGGTGGCGCCCGGCTACGCGGACTGGGAGCGCGAGGGCATCGTGCCGCGAGAGGTCTTCGCGAAGGCCGGAGCGGGCGGCTTCTTGGCGATGTCCGTGCCCGAGCCCTTCGGCGGCGCGGGCGCCGAGGACTTCCGCCTGAACCTCGTGATCGGCGAAGAGTGCCAACGGGCCGGCGTCGGCAGCTTCGGCCTCGGCATCACGCTGCACAACGACATCTGCCTGCCGTACTTCCTCTCCTATGCGAGCGAGGAGCATCGCGAGCGGTGGCTTGGAGGAATCGTCTCCGGCGAGCTGATCACCGCGATCGCGATGACCGAGCCGGGGATCGGCTCGGACCTCGCAGGGATGTCGAGCAGCGCGCGTCGCGAGGGCGAGCACTACCTCGTCAACGGCGCGAAGACGTTCATCACCAACGGCATCAACGCCGACCTC
>DASWFM010000084.1:0-4278 GCA_036394235.1 Solirubrobacteraceae bacterium
CCGCCGCTACGCGTTGCCGGACGGCCACGCACGCACGGCGTCGCGCGGACGTTCGTCGCTGCGGCGCGCGCTCCTGCGGGGCCGCACGGCTCGCGCTGCGCTGGGGGTGCTCGCGGCGATGCCGCCAGGCGCGATGCGAGGCGGCGGTCCCGATGTCACAAGATGAGACCTCGAGCGAAGGAAGCGGTGTGGGCACGCACGACGATGTCGACGACGGCGTCCTGCTGGTGGCAGCTGCAGCGGGGGACTCAGCCGCGTTCGAGCACTTCTACCGGCGCTGGCTTCCCGTCGTCACGCGCTTCCACCTGCGCCGGGTGGGATCCCGCGAGGCAGCCTTCGACCTGACCGCTGAGACCTTCGCCGCCGTCGTCGTGGCACTCGGCGACTTCGACCCCTCGCGCGGATCGGCACCGGCCTGGCTGTTCGGGATCGCGGAGCACAAGCTGCACACGAGCTTCCGGCGCGGACGGGTCGAGGCTCGTGCGCGCCGCGAGCTCGGCCACCGGCGCCTGACCCTCGACGACGAGGATCTCGTGCGGGTCGAGGAGCTCGCCTCGCTGGGCGGCGAGGCGAGGATGCAGGCGCTCCTGGCCGAGCTGCCCGAGGGGCAGGAGCGTGCGGTTCGCGCACGGGTCCTCGACGAACAGTCCTACGCCGAGATCGCGGGGGACCTGCGGTGTTCGGAGGCGGTCGTCCGCCAGCGCGTCCACCGTGGCCTCGAGCGGCTCAGAAGCCGGCTGGCGGAGGCCTCATGAGCGCCTTCGAAGAGCTCGAGCGCCAGCTTGCCGACAGTGTCACGGCGCGTGGTCACGCGAGGCGGTCGCTCGCGATCGGCGGCCTCGGACGATGGTGGCGGTCACGGCTCGGTCCGAGTGCCCTCGGGCTTGCCGCGGTCATGGTCGTGATCGTCGTGACGATCGGCAGAACCGGGCCGAGCCGGTCTCAGCCGCCCACCGACGCTTCGCTGGGCGGGCTGACAGCGAGCGCCACCGAAGGCTCGTGTCCGCCGTGCCGGGCAGTCGGCGGACGCCTGCACGGTCCACTCAGCGAAGAAGGCCCGCCGGCAGGAGGGCATCCCGCGCACATGCGCCGCGAAGTGCTCGTCCGGCGCGGCATTCCGACCGTGACCTGGACGAGCGAAGCGAGGGCCCTTAGATGAGAGCGGCCGCAGCGGCGCCGGGCATCCTCGTGGCGGCGACGACCCTCGGCATCGCGGCCTGCGGCCCGAGCAGCTCGGGGACGGGCTCCCCGGCGAGCCAGAGCGCAGGCAGGGCAAGCGCGGCGCTCAGCTCGGGTGGCTTCAAGAGCCCGCTCACCGAGCCGCTCACCGGCGGCAGGAAGGGCGGCGTTCTCCAGGTGCTCGCCGAAACGGATTTCGAACACCTCGATCCCGGCATCGCCTACTACGCGATCGACTACGAGGTCGTGTACGCGACGCAGCGTCCCCTCTACTCGTTCAAGCCGAACACGGAGACCGAACCGAGTCCTGATGTGGCCGCGGGGCGGCCGGAAATCTCCTCCGACAGCAAGACGATCACGGTGACGTTGCGAAAAGGCGTCAGGTTCTCGCCGCCGGTGAATCGTGAAGTGACCTCCGAAGACGTCGCCTACGCGATCGAGCGTGGCGCCAACCCAAACGTGGCCAATCCTTACCTGCACACGTACTTCGATGCCGTCGAAGGCGTGCCGAAGGCGACGGGCGGCCCGATCAAGGGCATCACGACGCCGGACAAGCATACGATCGTCTTCAAACTCACCGAACCAAAGGCGCAGATCGTGGCGAACGCGCTGGTGCTCCCGCTGAGCGCTCCGGTGCCGGAGGAATATGCCGCTCCTCACGACCGCAGCAAGCCCTCCAACTACGGTTCCTACGAGGTCGCCACCGGGCCGTACATGCTCAAGAACGACAGCGCGGGCAAGGTACTGGGCGTCGGTTATTTCCCGGGCAAGTCGGCGACGCTGGTGCGCAACCCGAACTGGACGGCCTCGAGTGACATCCGGCCGGCCTACCTGGATCAGATCCAGATCAAGATCGGCGGCACCAACTCGGTGATAGGCAAGCAGGTGCTCGAAGGCACGAACATCGTCGAGAACGAAGCGCCGGCCCAGTCCAACGTCCGCCTGGCGGACGAATCGCACAAGGACCAGCTGGAGATCTCACCCGGCGCGGGGTCGCACTACATCGGCGTCAACAACTCGCACGGGCCGTTCAAGAACGTCAACCTGCGCAAGGCCTTCTCGGCCGCGCTGGATCGCGAGGCGATGATCAGGGCGCGGGGCGGCGCCCTGGTCGCGAACGTCGCTACGCACTTCCTGTATCCCGGTGTTCCCGGGTTCGAGCAGGCCGGTGGGCCGAAGGGCCCGAGGTTCGACTTCAACGAACATCCCGAAGGCAGCAAAGCGGTGGCCGAGAAGTACATGAAGCTGGCCGGTTATCCGTCGGGTAAGTACACCGGTGGTGAAACCCTGTCGATCGTGGCCGCGAAGGGCAACCCGGCCGAACAGGATGCGGAAATCGTCAACCAGACGCTGAAGAACCTGGGCTTCAACACGAAGTTCACGCTGGTGGAAACGGCGACGATGTACGCGAAGTACTGCAACGTCCCGAAAGAACAGATCGACGTCTGTCCGTCGGTCGGCTGGATCGCCGACTTCGCCGACGGTCAGGCAGTGCTCAACATCACGTTCAACGGCAAGTTCATCAACGAGACGGGCAACGCCAACTGGAGTCAGACCAACCTCCCGGCGATCAATGCAGCCGCCACAGCCGCCGAATCGGTGACCGGTCAGGCTGCCCGCGCCCGCGCCTGGGCGAAGGTCGATGAAGAAATCGTCGAAAACGCTGCGGCGGTTCCGTTCGACTGGGACAAGCAGGCGAACATCGAGGGCAGCCGGGTGAACGGCGTCGGCGATTTGTGGGACGTCGGCGAGTGGGACTACAGCTGGACCTCGCTGAAGTGACGCAGCTATCGCTAGGCGCCGGGCAGGTCCGTCCCCGCGCCGGCGCAGTAGCCGGTGCCGCCGGCCGCTTCGTTGCTCCACAGCGACTGCACGGCGAACGTCTTGCCCGCGTTGCCCGTGATGTCGCCCATCGCGCCGGGAATCGGCAGCACCTGCGGCCCGCCGGGCACGGGACCGGTCAAGGGCTCTCCGACCCAGGCGCACTTGTCGCCGTTCTCATTGGCGTCGAGCGTGTCGTACCAGCCGCCGAGCTTGCTCGCTTCGATCCCGCTGCCGACGATGTCCTCGGCGCCCGGATCGGTGATCGTCTCCTCGATCTCGTGTCCGAGCACGATCGACTCGCCGTCGAGCTTGCCTTCCGGGCCGGCGTTGACGGCGTTTTCACCGCAAAGGTTGACGCCTTCGCTGTTGATCTCCAGCACGTAGGGCATGTTCGTGTAGGAGATGCCGGGTGTGATGCCGTTGTAGATGCCCCCCTCCAGGCCCGGCTCGGTGTAGTCGTGGAAGGCGCAGTAGCCGCTGGCGTTGGCGTTCGGATCGCTGAAGCTCTGCGGCTGGGCGATCACGAAGTCGGCGTTGGCGAGATCCTTCACGCGGAAGTGCCTCGCCGCGCGCGCCGCCTCGGCGGCGAGGTCGCTGTAGGTGTTGCCCGTGCCAGGTTCGTTTTCCGCGGAGGTCTTCGAGAGGTCGGCCGGCGCGGTGTTGTCCGCCCACAGGCCGGCGAGCACGTCGCTCGGGTTGGTGATGTGTTCTTCTGCTCCGCTCGTGCCCGTCTGGAAGAACTGCGTGCTGACCTTGGCCCATTCGGTGCCGCCCATCTGCTGGACGAAGTCGGCCATACGCTCGCCTGCGCCGGCCGGATCGCAGCTCAGCGCCGCTTTCAGCGCGCCCTCCAGGATCTTCTCCGATTTGCATTTGCTGCCGGCCGGGAACGCGCCCGGCTCGCCCCAGCCGAAGTACACGACGTACACCTTCGGGACTGTCTGGACGTGCCCGCCCCAGTAGGCCATGTTGGTCGGGTAGGGCAGCGTCGTCGCGGGCGCCTCAGGCAGCCCGCAGTTGGAGAACGGTGCGGGCAGCATGCCCGTCTCGGGGCAGGGCGGGGCGGGGGGGTTGATCGCCTGGTGGGCCGCGACGATCGCCTTCTGGCTGGCGATCTCCTTGGTCACCGTCGGCATCAGGACGGGGTTCGCGGACGCGATCGATGCGGCGAGCAGGCCGCCCGCGATGGCGAGGGCCAGCGACGCGGCGAGGGAGCGGCCTTTCAGCATCTGGTTTTCCTCCGGCATCTGGGGGTTGACGAGGGCTCCGCCCCAC
>DASWFM010000085.1:0-18699 GCA_036394235.1 Solirubrobacteraceae bacterium
AACGGCATCAGCGCCTCGCTGCCGTTCGAGGAGTTCCTGTTCATCAACGCCGACCTGCACGTCCATCTGCACCGCCCACCGCGCGGCGACTGGATCGGAATCGATGCGCGCACGCTGCTCGAACCCGCCGGCACGGGCCTCTCCGAGAGCGTCCTGCACGACGTCGAGGGCCCGGTCGGTCGCGGCTTTCAGGCGCTCGTGGTGAGCGCGCGCTGACGTCCGCTCGAATCTAGGCCGGGAGCGTCCCGAGGAAGGACAGCAGTCGCTCGTGGAACAGATCTGGCGCCTCGCGGTGGGGCCAGTGTCCGGCGCCGTCCGCGATCACGATCTCGTGCGGGCCGCTGAGCAGCTCCGCGGAGCGCGTGAAGGCAGAGGGCTCGATGATGTCGGTGGTGCCGCCGACGATCATCGCCGGCATTCCCAGCGCGCGCGGCTCGCCACCTGGCCGCGAGTCGCGGTAGTAGCCGAGTGCGGCCTGCAGGACCGCCGGGTCGGCGAAGCAGCGCTTGACCTCGGCGAGCGTCGCCTCGCGCTCGGGACCTGACCAGCGCGGGGCCCAGCGGCGCATCAGCGTGTCGAGGTAGGCGAAGTCGTCGCGCTTGGCGAGCCACGGCCCGGTGGGCAGGCGCAGCGTTATGAAGTGGCGAGCGCGCCACAGCAGCGCCGGCGAGCGGGGGATCATGCGAGGGTGCGGGATCGCAACCGACACCAGCGCCCGCAGCCGCTCGGGCGCGAGCGCCGCCGCTGCGAAGACGACAGCCGACCCCCAGTCGTGGCCGACCAGCACCGCGCGCTCGAGCCCGAGCGCGTCGAGCAGCCGGATCGCGTCCTCCCCGATCTCCTTATTGCCGTAGCCCCGGTCGGGCACGATCGTCTCGGGGTGATAGCCGCGGAGGTACGGGACGATCGCGCGGTAACCCGCAGTGCTCAGGATCTCGGCGGTCGGCGCCCATCCCGCGGGGGTGTCAGGGAAACCGTGGAACAGAACGACCGGCGCGCCCTCCCCGGTATCCGCGAAGACGAATCGCCGGCCAGCAGATTCTGCGGTGCGGAAGTCCACGCCTCAGCGATACACGACGTCGCCGAGCGCGGAATCGATCGCGGCGAGCGTCTCGGCGTCGAGCTCGATACCCGACGCCGACGCGTTGGCGCGGACCTGCTCGGGGCGGCTCGCGCCGACGATCGCCGAGGCCAGGTTCGACTGGCGCAAGACCCAGGCGAGCGCCAGCTGGGGCATCGTCAGGCCGGCCTGGGCGGCGACGTCGCGCAAACGCTCCACCGCCTGCAGCACAGGTTCTGTGATCAGCTGGCCGATGAAACCCCCCATGCTGTCGCTGGCCGCGCGCGAATCGGCCGGCGGCGCCTCGCCCGGTCGGTAGCGACCCGCCAGCACGCCCTGGGCGAGTGGAGACCAGACGATCTGCGAGATTCCCTCGCGTTCGCAAAGCGCGATCACGCGGGCCTCGGGTGAGCGGACGATCGCCGAGTACTGCGGCTGGCTGGACACCCACCGGTCGACCCCGGGCAGGGCGAGAGATCTTTCGATCTCCTCCACGGGCCACTCGCTGAAGCCGATGTAGCGCGCCTTGCCGGCGCGGACCACTTCGGTGAGCGCCTCCATCGTCTCCTCCAGGGGCGTATCGGGGTCGAAGCGGTGACACTGATAGAGGTCGACGTAGTCGGTCTGGAGCCGCTGCAGTGAGGCGTCGATCTGCTTGTGGATCTGCGCCGCCGAGAGGCCCTGGTCGGTGTCGGACATCGGGAAGTAGAGCTTCGTGGCGAGCACGTAGGAGGAGCGCTCGCGGCCCGCCAGCACCTCGCCGAGAAGCGACTCTGCGGCGCCTCGCCCGTAGACGTTGGCGGTGTCGATGAAGTTGATGCCCTCCTCGAAGGCCGCCTCGACGCAGGCGGCGGTCTGTTCGCGCGAGACCCCACCCGAGTAGGTCAGCCACGATCCGAGGCTGATCTCCGATACCTCGAGGGGGCTGCTGCCGAGTTTCCGGAGCTTCACCGGCGCCACACTACCTTGCTTCTACGAAGCGGCGACCTCGCGCCCTCACCTCGAGCGTCGCGCAGCGCCACACGCGTCAGGCCGAGGCCTCCGACAGCCGGCGCAGCTCCTCCTCGCTGAGGCGCAGCGAGACGAACTGCAGCGTCTCGTCGAGTTGCTCAGGCGACGTTGCGCTCGCGATCGGCGCGACGACGGTCGGCTGGGCGGCGAGCCATGCGAGCGAAACCGCGGCGACGCTGACGTCGTGCGCGGCCGCGATGTCGTCGAGGGCGTCAAGCACCGCGAAGCCGCGTTCGTTGAAGTAGAGGTCGTGCACGCCGCCGGCACGAGGACTGTCGATCTCGGGGCCGTCGCGGCGGTACTTGCCGGTGAGAAAGCCGCGGGCCAGGCCGAAGTACGGAAGGCAGGCCAGACCGTAGCGGGCGCACACGTCCATCAGGGCGCCCTCGTAGCGACGGCGCTCAACGAGGTTGTAATGGGGCTGCAGAGCGACGTAGGAGGCCATGCCGGCCTGGCGTCCGAGCTCGAGGGCCTGCTCGAGCCGCGCGGCGTCGTAGTTGGACGCGGCGACGTAGCCGACCTTGCCCTCGGCGATCAACGTGGCGAACGCCCCCAGCGTCTCCTCGAGTGGCGTCTCGGGGTCGTCCTGGTGGGCGTAGTAGAGGTCGATGCGGTCGGTTTCCAGCCGTTCAAGTGAGGCCGCGGCGGCGGCCCCGATCGTCTCCGCGGAGAGCCCGCGCACGCCCTCGGCCATACCGACCTTGGTGGCAATGACGAGCTCGTCGCGATTGCCCCGCGCGGACATCCAGCGACCGATGATCTGCTCGGAGGAGCCTGCCCCGTCGCGACCGCGGCGGCCGTATACATCCGCCGTGTCGATGAAGTTCCCGCCCGCCTCCCGGTAGGCGTCGAGCACGGCGAAGGATCGGTCCTGATCGAGCGTCCAGCCGAAGACGTTGCCACCGAGGCACAGAGGGAAGACGTCGAGGTCGGTTCCGTCCAGTCGTGCGATGGGATCCAGGCTACCCGCAGCGGCGTTCGCCAGACAAGGACCGCGATGCGGTCAGTCGGGTGACCACTGGCGGCCGAATGGTGGGAACGGTGACACAACCTTTTAACCGGAGCTTCATCTCCGGGGTTCACGGTGTGGAGGGAGGAGGTGCCACTCGATCGTTAGGAGAGATTCATGGCCCGCATCATCGTCACGGCCGACCCGGCGTCAGAGCGCCGTCGCTCCGCGCAGGCAAACGACAGGAAGGTGCTGCTGGACGAGCGCGTGAACTCGATCCATCTTTCGGATGGGCACGCTGCAGAGCAGCTGATCGAGCGCCTCGCGTGGGCGGTGACCGACGCCGAGGAGTCAGAACGGCGCGAACCGGCGCTGGCCCGCTGAACGAGCTGGAAGACCGTGATCCGGGACGCGGCCGGCGACCTCTCCCCCGGGGCCGCCGGCCGTCCCGGCCTCAAAAGGGCTGACCCAGCACCTCGACGTCCCCCGCCGGCCAGTTCACGTCGGCAGCAAGCGGCGCCCACATCGCCCTCATAGTCATCACCACCCGCCCGCCGGGTTGCTCGGCGGTGACGGGCGCGTCGATGATCGTGAAGCCCAGGCGCGCGTAGAGGCCGACGAGGTCCTCGCGGCAGAACAGCATCGCGCGCTCGGGACCGAGCTCGCGGGCAATGTCCAGGATCGCTTCGACGACGAGGCGCGCGAGACCGCGGCCGCGCATCGTGCGGGTCACGATCACGCCGCCGATCCCGACGACCTCGAAAGGCTCGCCGCCCCCGACCGTGACCTCCGCGACGACGGCTCCGGCCAGCGCGAGGGGCACACCGGCGTCGCCCGGCACGGCAACGTGCCGACTCTTCTCGACCCAGGAGAGCTGTTCGCCCTCGACTCCCCAGACGTGCTCCTCGCCGGCGAGCACGGCGTCCCACTCCGCTGCTCCGACGTGTTCGAGCTCGACCGCCCTCACGGTGCGGACTCTATCCCGCGGTCTTCCTAGCGCCGTCGTCCCGAGGCGAAGCTCTGGATCGGCGGCGCCACGGCACGCATCGACGAGCCGACCTCGCTGCCGTCGGCCTGCTCGCTCCCGTCGGCCAGTTCGCTCCCGTCGGCCCGTTCGGGAACGCCGGCACCGACGGGAAGCCGGCGCACCACGCCCTCGGTGCCATCGGCGGCGAGGCTGCCGTCGAGGAAGCGCTCGAGGGGCTCGAGCTCGGCGACGAGCAGGTTGATCACGGGCTTGACCTCCTCGCCGTCGGCTTCTGTGACTGGTGCCCGCCCGCCCGCCTCTACGTCGCGGACGCCCCAGGCGAGGCGGTGGGCTCCCTCCTGGTGGCGCTCCAGGCGGCCACGGGCGAGCAGCAGCGGCTCGGCCCGAGCCAGATGGCGGCGACGCTCGTAGACCTCCCTGGGCACGATCAAGTTGACGGTGCCGAACTCGTCCTCGAACAGCAGGAACATCGTTCCGTTGGCCGTCCCGGGGCGCTGCCTGGCGATCACCAGCCCCGCCAGGGACACCTCGCAACCGGAGGGCAGCCGCGTGAGCTGGGCGCTGGTGGCGAGCTTGGGCGTGATGATCCGCTCGCGGAGAATCGCCATCGCGTGATCGCCGATCGTCACGCCGCTCGTCGAATAGTCCGCGATCAGCCGCTGCCAGCGCCCCATCCGCCGCAGAGCCGGCGCGGCCGGCAGCTCCAGCGGCAGGGCCAGCTGGCTGGTCGCGGCAGCGGCCTGCCCCTCCCTGTCGTCCTCCAGCGTCACCGCCGGGGCGGCGATGCCCAGCTGCCACAGCGCGGAGCGGCGGTCCTGGCCGTCGAGGAGAGCGTCGCAGGCACCCGACCAGGCGAGCTGTTCGAGCGTCACGCGACGGCATCCCGAACGGGCGGCGAGATCCGCGATCGTCGCGTAGCGGCCGGTACGTTCACGCTCCGCTACGAGCCCCGTCATCTCCGACTCGGCGGTGCCCTTGATGTAGCCGAGGCCGAGGCGCACAGCGCCGTTCTGCACAGCGCACTGCACTTGCGAGGCGTTGACGTCCAGGCCGAGCACGGCGATGCCGCGGTTCTCGGCCTCGTGGACGAGGCTGTCCGGGGCGTAGAAGCCCATCGGCTGCTCGTTCAGCAGCGCGCAGAGGAACTCGGGGCCGTGATGCACGCGCAGCCACGTCGACTGGTAGGCGAGCAGGCCGAAGGCGGCGCTGTGAGCCTTGGGGAAGCCGAAGCCGGCGAAGCCCTCGACCATCGTCCAGACCCGCTCGGCGCTCTGCGGCGACGCCCCGGAGTGGCCGATCGCGCCCTCCAGGAATCGTTCGCGATGGCGCTGCATCATCTCCCCGGAGCGCTTTCGGCTCATCGCCCGCCGCAGGCCGTCGGCCTCGCCTGGCGTGTAGCCGGCGAAGGCTTCGGCCACCTGCATCACCTGGTCCTGGAAGATGATCGTGCCGAGGGTCTCCCGCAATACGGGCTCGAGCGCCGGATGCTCGTAGGGGATCTCGTAATCGAACCCACCCGCCCTAGCTTCTCGCAGGCGCTGGCGGCGCTTGATGTAGGGATTGACGGCGCCGCCCTGGATCGGCCCCGGCCGCACGATCGCGACCTGGATCGTCAGGTCCTCGAGGTTGCGGGGCCGTGTGCGCAGCAACGACTGCATCTGGGCGCGGCTCTCGATCTGAAAGACCCCGATGGTGTCCGCGGCGCGGATCGCCTTGAACGTCTCGGGGTCGTCGTAGGGGATGCGCGAGAGATCGATCCGCACCCCCTTGCCGCGATGGACCTCCTCGACGCAGCGCTCGACGGCGGAGAGCATCCCCAGGCCGAGCAGGTCGATCTTCAAGAATCCCGCGTCGGCGCAGGAGTCCTTGTCCCACTGCACCATCTGCCGTCCCTCCATCGCCGCGGGCACGACGGGGCAGCAGTCGATCAGCGGCCTGGTGGCGATGATCATCCCCCCGGAGTGCTGGGAGAGATGCCGTGGCAGCCCCTGCGCCTCCTCGACGAGCCGCCCCAGCCAGCGCCAGCGCTCCGAGCGCCGGTCGGACTCGCCCTCGATCGCTCGGCCCGCGTCCCGCGCCGAGCCGAGCGTCACCTCACCATGATCACCGGCCGGACCCCACGGGTCGGCGCCCCGGGCGATCCGCTCGATCTCGCCGGGAGGCAGGCCGAGCACCTTGCCCAGCTCGCGGACGGCGCCGCGGACGCGGAACGTCGGGAAGGCCGCGACCAGCGCTGCGCGGTCATGGCCGAAACGCTCGTGCACGCGGGGGATCAGCCGCTCACGGATGTCCCGGGGGAAGTCGAGGTCGATGTCGGGAAGCCCGTGCAGGTCTTCGTGCAGGAACCGTCCCAGCGCCAGTCCGTTCTCCACGGGGTCGACGTGGGAGAGGCCGGTCAGGTAGCAGACGAGTGAGGAGACCGATGAGCCGCGCCCGCGCCCGGGAGCAAGCAGCGCGCGCACGGAATCCGGCCCCCGGACCTCGATCGCGACCTCGCGGGACAGCTCGAGCATCTCGTGGTGGAGCAGGAAGAAGCCCGCCAGCCCGAGGCGGTCGATCACCTTCAACTCCTCGGTCAGACGCGCCTGGGCCTCGCCGCGGGCAGCCCGTGCTGTGGCCGGGGCGCCGGCGCCGTAGCGCTCGTGAAGGCGTCCAGCGCAGAGCTCGGCCAGCCGCCGTGAGGCGTCCTGTTCCTCGGCGCCGGGGTAGCGGTAGCCAAGGTCCCTGGTCAGGTCGAAGCGCAGCCGGTCGGCCAGTCGCAGCGTCTCGGCGATGGCCTCCGGATGGTCGGCGAAACGACTGGCCATCGCCCGGGGGGCGCTCATCACGTGGCTGCGGTTGCCGCGTCGCAGCGGCTCGGAGGCGTCGAGCGTGAGACGGTGGCGGAGCGCCACGAAGGCGTCCTGGAGCTCGGCCCGGGCGGGCGAGTGAGCGTGTACGTCGCCGGTCGCGACGCTCCTGATGCCGAGCCTCCGGGCCTGCGCGGCGAAGACCCTGTTACGTGCCCTGTCGTGGCGGGCATAGGGACGCTGCAGCTCGGCGTAGAGGCGCTCCGGGCCGAACCCGTCGAGCAGCGTCCGCAGCGTCTGCGGCCCTCCTCGCTCCCCCAGCACCGAGCGATCCGCACAGCCGGTCAGGCAGATGAGGCCCTCGGCGTGCGAGGCGACGGCCTCGGGCGTGATCGCCGGCTCCCCCAGCTCGCGCCGGCCGGGGCCGTCGCGGGTGTGGGAATGGGCGATCGTGAGTATCCGGCAGAGATTCCTCCAGCCACGCTCGTCCTCGACGAGCAGCGTGATGTGGGGGTTGTCGGTGCGCTTGGCGCCCGCGAAGGCCGCATCCCGCACGGGGGGGCGGGAATGCATCCCGCCCTGCGGGTCGGGCGTCAGGTCGATCTCGGCCCCGTGGATCGCACGCACCCCGTACTCGGCCGCCGTCTGCGCCAGCTCCATCGAGCCGGACACGGAGTTGTGATCGGTCAGCGCCAGCGCCGTGTGGCCCAGTTCCCCCGCCCGCTGCGCCAGCTCCTCGGGCAGCGAGACCCCGTCGAGGAACGAGTAGGCCGAGTGGCAGTGAAGCTCGACATAGGGCGGAGTCATCTCAGGCGCCCTGCATGTACCAGTGACCCGAGGAGAGGTCGTGGAAGACGACAAGGTTGCGACCCCGTACGCCGATCAGCTCCCAATAGCGCCGGCGCAGCGGCTGTGCTTCCCACCAGCGGTCCTCCACAAGCCAGGACTCGCGCAGCGCCTCGACGGCTTCGCCGTCGACCTCCGCGGGCAGCCCATCGCCCCAGCGGACGCGCACCGGACGGGGCGTGTTCAGCGTCCTCGCCCCAGGACGACCGCCGGCCGGCGCCAGAGGGCTGGACTTCTTCATTCGCTCACCGGAGCCAGCACCACGCGCCTCTCGGGCACGCGCGAATCAGGGTCCACGCAGACGGCGCGCAGCGCCGCGTCGCGACCGGCCACGATCCGCACCTGCGCAACGGCCTCCCCGAGCCGCGCCCGTCGGGAGGCACGATCCTGGTCGAGCAGCACCCCCTGCTCGCCCTGGGGGGGCCCGAACCGCTCGACCGACAGGCGGAGCGCGTCGGCCGGTGCGGGCAGCAGCGCCAGCCGCAGCGACACCGCCAGCCAGATCCGCTGCGGGTCGGAGACCGGCTCGCGGAACACGACCTCCTCATGCCAGCTCCCCCCGGACACCAAGCGTGCGGATAGCCGCACCGAACGCAAAGTCCGCCCGCGCCGCTCGGCCCGGGCCAGCAGGCGGCTCACGAGCACGCCGAGCACCCGCTTGAGCGCATCGCCGCTGCCGGCGTCGCCGACCTCCATCGTCTCCAGAAGGCGCTCCTGCGGGTGGCGGGGGCGCAGTGGCGAGTCCTCACCGGCGGCCAGCCTGTGGGCGAGGGCGCCGGCCGGGCCAAAGCGATCCGCGAGCGCGGCGCGGCCGAGCTTGCGCAGTTCGCCCAGCGTGTCCACCCCCAGTCTCCTCAACGGGTCGAGCAGCTCCGTCGTCTCCTCTCGGTAGCCGAGCAGCCCGACCGGCCGACCGGCCAGCCAGCGTTTCGCCTCGGCGCCTTCTTCGAGCACCAGCGCGCGGCGCGAGCGCGCCGCGAGGGCCGCTGCGAGGGCGCTGAAGCGGGCCGGTGCCACCCCCACCCGCGCCGGGCGCTCCAGCGCGCGGCGCGCCGCAGCGATCGTCCCCTCCTGCGTACCGTGCAGACCGTTCAACCCGCCCGTCTCGAAGTAAGCCAGGCCAGGTCGGCTGGGCTCGACCGCCGCGCCGATCGACTCCAGTGCGAGCAGCGAGGCCTCCCAGATCTCGCCCACCCGCACCGGGTTGCCGGGCAGCAGGACCAGGTCAGGGCATCGCGCCAGTGCCTCCCCGAGCAGCATCCCGCGGATCACGCCGCGGGCTTCGGCCGCGCCGGACACCTCCCCCAGCCGCCCCGCCGCGACGGCTCCGTCGGCGCTCACGGGGGGCGCCACCGCCAGCGCGCCGCCCGCCACCGCCCGCCGGGCAACGCTCGATCCCTCGGCGGCCGCCACCAGCTCGAAACGGGGGAGATACACGCAGGCGACCATACGAACATATGTTCGCATCCCGTTCCGCCGGAGTCAAAAGGTGCCCCTGTGCAGGGACTTCGCCGGCCGACGCGGCACAGGCGCTCGCCGGCATCATCGCGGCTCGGCCCTGCAGCCGCGCGAAGCGGTCTAGCAGCTCTCCGGCGAGAGCTCCTCCGTCGCCGCCGCGGCGCAGTCGAGGACGTGGCTGCTGGTCGCCTGTGCCAGCAGCTGGAAGAGCATCTCACGCTGATCTGGGTCCAGCGCCGCGAACACCTCGTCCTCTACTCCCGCCAGCGCAGCGTCAGCCTCGGCCATCCTCTGGCTCCCCTGCTCGGTGAGCTCGACGAAATGGCGGCGGCGGTCCTCCTGGGAGCGGCGTCGCACCACCAGGCCGGCTCCCTCCAGTTCGTTCAGCAGGCCGATCAGATTCGTGCGATCGATGCTGAGAGCCGCTGCCAGTGCTTGCTGCGTCGGCGTCCCGTCACGGAGCACCGTCAGCGCCATCAGGTGACGCGGGCGGAGACCGAGCGGCGCCAGCGCCGACTCAGCACGCTGGCGCGTGAGGCGCGCGAGATGACCGAGCAGCGCGGAGGAGCGGTGACGTGTCTGGGTGGTGGACATCTGGGTCCAGTTTAGGCGACGGCCGCATATTTGTTGGCTGCTACAACAGAGTCGTGGATAGCAACTCAATCGGAAAGGACAACATGATGACCCACCTCCTGCACATCGACTCGAGCTTCCAGGGCGAGCGCTCCGTCAGCCGCGCGCTGAGCGCGCGCGCCGCTGCGGCCTGGCAGGCAGCCCACCCCGGCGGCACGGTCACGTATCGCGATCTCGGCGCCCAACCTTTGCCCCACTTGGACAGCGAGTCGGGGCGCGCTCGCATGGTCCCGCCGGCGGAGCACACTCCCGCGGAGGCGGAGTCCTGGCAGCTGACCCAGCAGCTCGTCGACGAGGTGCTCGCCGCAGATACGGTCCTGTTCGGATTGCCGCTGTACAACTTCGGGCCGCCCAGCAGCGTGAAGTCGTGGGTCGACCACCTCGTCGCTCCAGGGCTTTCGGTCGACCAGGCCACGATGACCGGGATGCTGGGCGGACGCGATCTGATCGTGCTTGCCTCCCGCGGCGGCGGCTACGCGACCGGCACCCCAAGGGAGGGCTGGGACCACGCCGAACCCTGGCTGCCGCACGCGCTCAGCGTCGTCGGGCTCGAGCCGCGCTTCATCACCGCCGAACTGACCCTCGCCGACGTCAATCCACGGATGGCCGAGCTGAAGCCGCTCGCGGCCGAGAGCCTGGCCGCGGCCGAGCGTGAGATCGACGCGCTGTGGGCGCCGGTCTCGGCCTGACAGGTGGACGGCGCTCGGCGGAACCCGCTAGTCCATCGTCAGCGGGCCCTCGGCGGACCCGCTGAGGAACTGGCGCACGAAGTCGTTGTCGGAGGAGAACATCCGCTCCGCGTCGCCCGCTTCGACGATCCGCCCGCGCCACAGCACGGCGATGTATTCGCCGATCTGCCGCGCCGAGGCGATGTTGTGGGTGACGACGATGTAGGTGCCTTTGTAGATCGCGTGCATCTCCTGGATCAGTTCGCACAGAAGCGCGGTGCGCACCGGATCCAGGCCGGAGTCGGGCTCGTCGAAGATCACCACGTCAGGCTCCATCACGAGCGCTCGCGCGAACCCCGCCCGCTTGCGCATGCCGCCGGAGAGCTGGGAGGGCGCGTCGTCCATCGCCTCGCCGAGCCCCACGTCGCGGAGGCGCTGCGTGACCCGCTCGGCGATCGCCGCCTCCGTCATGTCGGTGTGCTGGCGCAGCGGGAAGGCGACGTTGTCGTACACCGACATCGACCCGAACAGCGCGCCGTCCTGGAACAGAACGCCGATCTTGCGGCGCAGCTCGAGCAGGTCGTGCATGTTCAGCTTCGAGACGGACTGTTCTTTGACGATGACTTCGCCCGAGTCGGGGAACATCAGGCCGATGATGTGCTTGATCAGCACGCTCTTGCCGGTCCCCGACGGGCCGAGCACGACCGTGATCGTGTCCTCGGGGAAGGCCACGTTGAGGCCGTTGAGGACCGGCACGCCGCCGAGGCGCTTGACGACGTTTTTGCAGACGATCGACCAGTCACCCGTCTCGGGTCTACCGGAGAGGTCTAGGTCTGTTGAGTGGTACTGGAAGTCTTGGAAGTCGTCGGACATCATTTTCCTTCGTAGACGGCGTGGGGGAACTGACTCAGTTTGCCATTGAAGCTGTTCGGACCCTGCTGCGTGCAGGCCGGCGCCGGAACCCTGTTGGCCCTGACGGGTTCGCGGGCCGCTTCTTCTTCCTCTTCCTTCAGTTCCCGAGCGGTGGTCTTCTGGGTTTCTTCCTTCACCTGCTGTTCGCTCTGACCCGTGGTCGGTTCGAATTTTTCCTTGGGGACGTTGGCGGCGGGGTTGAACCCTTCGAGTTTTTCGGGCCTGTTCGCGACGTGCAGCTTGATCAGTTTCAAGATCACGCGTTCGGCGACCGTTTCGCTCCACGGCCCGTTCACAGCCGGCGCTTCGTTCGCGCAGCCGGCCGTGGAGAACACGGGCAGGCCGGTTGCGAGTGAGCCGTAGGTGCCCGCCAGCGGGTAGGCGTTCGAGCGGTCGGTTCCGAGTTTGCTCCCGTAGACCGAGAGGCTCTCCGGGTTCAGTGTCGCGAGCGTCGAGAGCAGGTGAAGCTTGGTGGTGATGCCGCCTGGAATCAGATCGGAGTTCGACTGCTGGAACTCCGCAGCCGACGTCAGGTTCGAGAAGAACGCCTGCACCTCGCGCACGTAGGTCCCGGTGTACTGGAGGAACGGGTCGAGGTTGTGCAGCACCGGCCGCAAGTTTTCGAGCACCGGTTCCGTCAGCTTCAGCGATTTGCCGAGCGCCGGCAGGCCCGTCTTCGCGGCCTTCGTCAGCGGCCCGAGCGAGGTCAGGAACTGGTCGAACTGCGGCGCGAAGGGCTTGGCTGCCGCGAGCAGCGCCGACAGCTTGCGCTCCGGGGCTTGGAATTCTTCGAGGAACGGGCTGGCATCTTCGGCGAAGCGGTCGAGTTCTTTGAGCGCCTTTCGCGAGTTGCGCTCGAAGCCGGGCAGGGCGCGGAACGCGGCGGCGAACGCTTCACTGGCCTGCGAGGCCGCTTTGAACGTGTGTTCGCCGTTGACGATCAGGCCTTCCAGCTGGCGGTCCCGGCTCGCCAGAGCGTTGAACACGACGCCCGTGTTCTTGACGAGCGCACGCACCGCCCCTTCCTGGCTGGCGAGGATCGTGACGAGCTGGTTGGCATGTTCGGCGAAGGGTTCGAGGCGGGCGAAGGACGCGTTGATCTGTTCGCCCCGGCCGTTGATGCCTTCCGCGAGAGCCACCTGCCAGATCCGGAAGTCCGCCCTGGTCTTCGGGTCGAAGGTTTTGAGGATGTCATCGAGGGTGACCGACGGTTCGACCTGGTCGCTCGGCAGCCGGCCGTTGTCGGCCAGGTAGGGGCCGGTGTGGCCGTTGCCCTCCGGGATCAGCTGCACGTAGGTCTCGCCGAGCAGCGTCTTCTGGCGGATGATCGCGTGCATGTTGCGGCGAATCGGCGCGTACTTGCTGGCCACTTCGATTGTCGCGATCGTGCGTCCTTCGGTCCCCTTCTTGATCGAGATCACGTGCCCGACGTTGACGCCGCTGATCCGCACATCCGACTGTTCGGCCAGGGCCAGTACGCGCGGGAAGGACACCGTCATCCGGTAGCCCTTCGGCTTCAGGGGCAGCGGCCCGCCGAAGGACTCCCACAGGAACAGCAGCAGCCCGAAGCAGCTGAGCGCGAAGAGGATGATCACGACGATGTTGCCGAGCGTGGGGGCGCGCTTCTGCATCTAGCCTCTCCCCCCGTTCGCCGCGGTGCGCGCGGGCGCGCCCTTGCTCCGGCCCCTCTTGGCTGCCGTCGTCCCCGAGCCACCGCCGCCGAAGGCCGGGCCCAGGCTCGAGAAGGGCGCGCCGGCGGGCGGGTTGCCCCTGTGCTCGGCCGCTTTCGCTGTCTGGTTCAAGCCGAGCGCGGTGCATTCCGCCTTCGTCGGCGGCCGCAGCAAGCCGACGAGCACAGCCACGTTTTCGTTCACCGAGGCGACGCCGTTGAGGATCCCCAGCACGTTGCAGTTGAAGTACAGGAGGCTGCGGCCGATCGTGCCGTTGCCGTCGGCGTTGCTGACCACGCTGTTGAGGTTGTGATTGGCCCACGCCAGGAAGAAGTCGAAGCCGGCCTTGCCCTTGCCGGGGTTGGCCGCGAGCTCGTTGAAGAATTCGTTCAGCACCGAGAAACTCGAAGCGAGCTTCGGGAACGATTCGGTCAGCGCCTGCGTGCTCGGGCCGAGTTCGTTGACCGTCGGCAGGATTTCCCTGGCGAACGGCCGGATTTCGTTCTTGATGATCGGTGCCGTATTGATCGCCAGCCGTTTGGTCGCCTGCTGCGCCGGCCCGAGTGCTTTGGCGAAGGGATCGAGCTTCTGCAGGGCCGGGCGGATCTGGTCGGAGGCTGTCCCCAGCTTGCCGAGCGCTTTGCCGGTCTTGCCGAGCGCGTTCGGGAGCAAGTGCAGCGTCTGCTGGAAGTTGGCGTCCTCCTTCGCGAACACCTGGAAGACGGCGTTCGAGGAGTCAACGAGCTGGGCAATCTGCTTGTCCCTGGAGCCGAGCGCTTCCATGATCAGCTGGAAGTTGTGGATCGAGTGGCTGATGTTGGCGGAGCGCTTCGACAGTTCGCGTTGGATTTCCTGTCCGTAGCGGGCGGCCGGCTCGAATCGCTTCAGGGTCGCGGCGAACGCGCGGCCGTTGTGGTTGAGGCCTTCGCCGGCGCCGGCCAGCAGCTCCTGCAGGTAGGCGCGCGTTTCCGCATCCAAGCCGGCGAGGAACTCATCGAAGTTCACGTTCGGCGCAGTCTGGGACAGCGGCAGGGTTTGCCCGCTCTTCAGCTTGCCGGCCGCGGGTGTTCCCGGGTTCACCTCGATCGTGATGTCCTGCAGCTGCGTCTTCGGCCGCAGCAGCAGCGTCGCGTTCTTGTAGAAGCGCGCGTACTTCGGGGTCACTTTCATGCTCACGACGGCCACGCCGTTGTGGAGTGTCACGCTCGCGACTTCGCCGACTTTCGCCCCTGCGATCGTCACGGCCTGGCCCTGTCCGGGGGTGACCGCCTGCGCGGTCTGGAACTCGGCGTTGAGGTTGTAGTAGTCGTGGCCCAGCACCGGAACCCAGCCGGGCAGGTGCAGGTTCTCGTGGGCAAGGATGTAGCCGCCGACCGCCGCCGCGATCACGACCATCGTCACGACCGCGATGAAAGCCGTGCGGTAGCGCTCGATCTGCTCGCGGACGGTGAGCCCGCCCTCGTGGCTGTGCTCGGAAGGGTTCACGGGTTGCTCCCGTCGGCGGGCCCGTTCGACAGGGGCCCGTTGATTTCAGGAAGCGACTGGGTCGCGCAGGGTACGAGCGGCTGGTAGGGCGGCTCTGCGGCTGGGAACGCGGGGCGCGTTCCCAAAGGCGGCAACGGCGAGTGCGCCAACAGTTGCAGCCCTTTGATTTTGCTGCCGGACAGCGTCGCCGGCGCGGACTTCAGGGTCGTGCCGCTGTTGCCGACCAGGAACTTGGTGAAGCTGCCGTTGCCGTCGAAGCCCTGGCCGATCCCCGACAGCCCCACGAGCGAGTACCAGAACTCCTTGTAGTTTTCGACGCCCGTGGTGGCGCTGCCGTCCTGGAGCTTGGTGTTGCCGACAGGGTAGATGACTTTCGTCAGACACTTGTTGAAGGCTTCGGTCTGCTTGAAGACCGGCACCTGTTCGCCGCTCAGCTTGGCCAGGGACGGCGTCGCAGCGGCGAGTCCCTTGGCGACACCCCCGAGCTCCGCGGGCTGGAGCGAGAGCCGCACCTGTTCGATCCACGGCAACGCCGCCTTGACCGTTTCGGGCGTGGCCCTCACGCCCGGCAGGATGTCTTTGGCGAAGGCTCGCGTCGGCGGGAACGAACGCCCGAGCGATGCCAGGCCGCGGTTGATGCCGTGCAACGACGTCGGCAGTTCGTGCACGAGGGTGCGGACGCTCGCCGACTGCTTTGCGAACGCTTCGAAGAAGGTGTTGAAGTTGCCGATCAGTTCGCCCAGCTCTTGCTCGTGCACGTTCAGCGCGGAGGTGACCTTGCCGACAGCCGCGATCAGTTTCGAGAGGTCGTGCTGTTCGGTGCCGGTGATCGCCTGGTTGATGATCGCGCCGCCCCGCAGCGCTTCGGGCGCCCGTCTGTAGGTCTTGTTGAGAGCTTCGGCCGCGTTGATACCGCGCACCTCGGGTAGCTGTTCGGCGTCTTCGGATGGTTCGGGATGCTTCGTGAGGCCTTCGCCGTAGTAGATCAGGAACTTCTGCAGGTTCGCGCGGGTGTCGGTGTTCAATGCGTTCAGGACCTGGTCGAGCTGCACGGGCGTCGCGGTCTGGGTCAGCGGCAGCGTGTAGCCGGAGGAGATCGTGTTGGCCGACGGGCTGCCGGGCTGCAGTTCGACGAACCAGTTGCCTTCGAGGAAGATCCGCGGCCGGATCTTGGCGGTCGCATCGGCGTGGATCGGCAGCCCGCGGCTTTCGATTTCCATCGTCACCACACCGGAGTTGCCCTCGCGCTTGATCGACGCGACCTTGCCGACATCGACCCCCGCGATCCGCACGGGCGACTTGGAGTGGATGTTCAGGGCCGAGCTGAACTGCGCCTTCAGCTGGAAGCCGTGTTTGAACGGGATCCGCTTGGTGAAGCCGAAGTAGATGCCGACGGCCAGCACCAGGATCAGGATCACGGCAAAGCGGACGCGGCTGCCCCGCCCGAGTTCCGACACGGGGACGTCGCTGCGGCGCCAAAAGCGAACGCCGCTCATTTCTTCTTTCCCTTGCTCGACGTCTTCTTCGCCGGCGGCGTCAGCCCGAGGAGCTGCTTCTGCTTCGTGGCATACGGTTCCCCGAACAGGTCGGCTTCGCGGTTGGTGAATTCTGTGCCTGCGGTGACCGCATTCGCCGGCGCGTTGCCGATTACAGCTACGTTCGGTTTCGTCGCACTGATGGGCAGGAAGTTAGTGCGTCCGGCTTCGCACACCTGCCGCTGGCCGGGCGCGCTCACGTTCGGGTAGGGGTTCACGTGGACATGATTCGAGTCTTCGACAACCCCAGGCAGCTGGCTCTTTTCGGTCGATCCCCCGTTGGCCGGCGCCGAGGACGGGAACCCCTCGTTGTTGGGCCCGCTCGGCGCCAGCACGAACCCCGCGCGCGCAACCGTCCCGACGCCGATCGACTCCGACTCGAGGCTGGCGACGTTACGGAAGGCGAGCGTCCAGTAGTTGCACTTGGCCTGCTCGGGCGCGACTCCCGCCAGCACCGGGTTGCCCACTTCCACCGTGTGTGTGAAGTCTTCGAACGCCAGCGTGACGATCGGGCTCTGCCCGAATTTGGCGAGCGCTTCGGAAGATTCCGCGAGCTTCGAGTTGAGTTCCGTCGCGGCCGCGAGGTTCACGGCACCTTCCTTGAAGGCATGGCCGAGCGGTGGCGCGACCGTCACGAGGTCGGCAGCGCTCGGGCGCAGCAGGTGCATGAACTCGGTCGCGTTGCGGATCAGCGGGGCCTCGAAGGGCAGCGAGTGCGTAGCCTGCTGCAACGAGGACGGCCCTTCGACCGTGGCTTCTTCGAGCTGCTTGGTGACACCCGCCCAGGCCGTGAAGAACGTGTCGAGGTCGGTGAACTGGGTGGCCTGCTCTTCAGCGACGGGCGCCGACTGCGAGGCGGCCCGATCGAGCGCGATGAACAGCTCGCGCAGCCCGGTCTCGGGGGCGGCGAGGTTGTGCAGTACCGGGATCGCCTTGATCACGAGCGGCCGCAGTTCGTGGATCGTGTTGTTCAGTCCGAGTCCCCTGCCGGCGAGGCCGTTGCCGAAGTTGTTCGTGTTGACCTTGATCGCCGTACGCGTGTTCTTGTCGAACATGTTGAAGAGTTCCTCGATGTTCACCGGTTCGCGGGTCTGGCTGGTCGGGATCGTCGATCCCGCGCTGAGTTTCTGTGCCGAGGTGCCCTTTTCCAGTTCCAGGTACTTGAGGCCGATCGCCGACACCGACTCGACGATCGCCCTCGTGTCCGCGGGTAGCTTTTCGACGCTTTTTTCGAGCTTCAGGTTCGCGATCGCCGTGACCCGGCCCGTTTTCGGGTTCTGCCTCGGCGTGAGCGAGCTGACGACGCCGACGCGCGTACCGGCGATCCGGACCTGGTTGGAGGGCTGCAGGCCGGAGGCCTCGGGCAACGCGACCTTGATGTTGTAGGTCGGCACGAACGGCAGCCCGTTGTTCGCGTTGTAGGAGAGGAACACGGCGACCACGACGATCAGCGTCGTCACTGCCCCGATCAGCAGCGGGCTGGCGGCGAGTGAGTTTCGGCGGCGGCGGTCCATCAGGGATGCTGCGTGGGGTCGCAGGTGAGCAGTTCGCCGTCCACGAACGGCGAGGAGCCGTCGGCCGCGGGCTGGGTCGCCGCGCCGGGGCAGCGGCGCAGCTGCCCACTCTTCAGGGCCGCCAGCGCCGACGCCGAGCTGGTCGGTTTCAGTTCGCCTTTTCCACCGAGCGCGAAGCTCGGGAACACGGGGCTGACGCGCGCGTAGCCGCCATTGGCGTCGTAGTAGGCGCCCGACTGGCCGAAGGTGCGCAGCGCGCCGACCAGATCCGGTGAGTAGGGACCGAAGAAGGCTGTGATCGGCACCGATTCCTTCTCGCCCTGCACGACCGCGGGGGAGGCGGTGATCAGCTGTTTGTAGAGGACGGGCAGGATTTTCACGATGTCCGTCAGGTCGTTGTTGGCGCCCGGGCGGCTAAACGCCGCGTTGAAGTTCGTGACTGCAGGCGTGGCGGTCGTGAGTAGCGGCCGGAGCCGTTCGAACAACGTCGTCAGCGGCTTGCTCGTCGGCTTCGAGGCGTCGACTAGTGTTTTCAGGTCTTTGAACGTCGCAGGCAGTTCGGCGAACGTCTTGTTGCCCGCGCGGAGCGTCACCGGCAGTTCTTTGAGCCCTGCCGCGAAGTTGGCCTGTTCGTCGCCGATCGCCGTGAACGTCGTGTTCGCGTTTTCGATCAACGAGGAGAGCTGCGGCGCGCGGGCGCCGATCGTCGTGACGGCCTTCGCGGTTTCCACCAGGAACTTCGTGAACGTCGGCTGGTCGCGGACGAGCTCGGCGAAGAAATGGTCTGAAGCCCCCAGGAACGGGCCGAAGTATTCGGTCGATTCTCCGAGCTGCCTGCCTGCGCCAACGTACTGTTCGGCGGTTCCCTGGATGAACTGCGAGAGGCCCTTGCGGGTCCTCGGGTTGAGGGCATTGAACAGCTGGTCGAGGTCCGTCACCGGTTTCGTCGCGCTGGCCGGCAGCGTCGCCCCGTCGGACAGGGCGCGGTTGTTGTTGGGTCCGGGCGAGATCGAGACGTAGCGGTTGGCGACGCTCGACAGCGAGGGCGTGCGCACTTCCGCGAGCGAGCCTTCGTGCAACGGCGTCAGCGACCCGTCGACGTGGATCGTCACGTCCGCCTTGAAGTCCTTTGTGAGTTCGAGGTTGGTGACGCTCCCGACCGGCACGCCGCCGACCTGCAC
>DASWFM010000086.1:0-4815 GCA_036394235.1 Solirubrobacteraceae bacterium
CCCAGCGGCCCGACGGCGGCTGGGACGAGCCGCAGTACACCGGTACCGGGTTCCCGTCGGACTACTACATCAACTACCACCTCTACAGGATCAGCTTCCCGCTGATGGCCCTCGGGCGCTGCCTGGCTGCGCAGGGCGATCCCGAACCGGAGGGCGTGGCAGGCGGACAGACCGCCGCGGAACCAACCGTCTAGATGGCCGCTCGCGCCATCATCGTGGGGTGACGCTGCTGGACGAGCCGCCCTTCGCCGCGCCCTCGGCCGAGGCCGTGATGGCGAGGGCCGGGACGGAGAACTTCCCGGTCGCGAGCAGGTTGCTCCGAGCGGCCGAGCGGGAGCACCTGCTGGCGGTGTACGGCTTCGCGAGGCTCGTCGACGAGCTCGGCGACTCCGCCGCGGGAGATCGCCTCGCGGCGCTCGACTGGCTCGAGCAGGAACTCGAGCAGGCCTTCGCGGGCCGGGCGCGGCATCCGTTGATGGTCCGCCTGCAGGCGACGATCGCCGACTGCGCGCTGTCGGCCGACCCCGTCGGCGAGCTCGTGCTCGCGGTGTTCGGGCAGTCGAGCCCCGAGCGGATCGCGCTGTCCGATCGGATCTGCACGGCCCTGCAGCTGACCGAGCACTGCCAGGACGTCGCCGAGGACCTGCGCCGGGGACGCGTGTACCTGCCCGCGGAGGACCTCGCGCGCTTCGGCTGCGAGGAGCGCGATCTGTCCGCTTGCAACGCCTCACCCGCGCTGCGCTCCGTGCTCGCGTTCGAGGTCGAGCGGGCACGCGACCTGATCGCCGCCGGGCTGCCGCTGATCGGCATGCTCTCCGGCCGCGCGCGGCTCGCCGTCGCCGCCTTCGCCGCGGGCGGCAGCGCCGCGCTCGACGCGATCGAGCGGGCCTCCTACGACGTCCTGCCGGGACCCCCGGCGGCCGGCAACGGGCGGCGGCTCGCCGCGCTGCTCGCGACGCTCCGCCGCCCCGAGGCGCGCCGCCGGTGAGCACCGCCGGGGAGGTCCAGGACGCCTACGCGCGCTGTGAAGCGATCACGCGCGCGCAGGCTGGGAACTTCTACTACGGCATCAGGCTGCTCTCTCGCGAGCGCCGGCGCGCGATGTGTGCGAACTACGCGTTCGCGCGCCGCATCGACGACATCGGCGACGGCGAGCTGCCAGCCGCCCGCAAGCTCGAGGAGCTGGCGGCCCAGCAGGGGGCCCTGGCCGAGCTGGACGCGGGGCGGTCCGACCCCGGAGACCCCGTGATGACGGCCCTCGCCGATGCGAGGTCACGCTTCCCGCTGCCGCTCGACGCCCTCGGCGACCTGATCGAGGGGGTCAGGATGGACGTCGATGGCATCCGCTACGAGACCTTCGAGGAGCTCGTGCCTTATTGCCGTCGCGTCGCCGGGGCGGTCGGCCGCGCTTGCCTTGCGATCTTCGGAGTCCGTGCTCGCTATCGCGGCGAGCTCGACCGCGCCCACGCGCTGGCCGACGACCTCGGCGTCGCCCTGCAGCTCACGAACATCCTCCGCGACGTCCGCGAGGACGCGGCCAACGGTCGCATCTACCTGCCCACGGAGGACCTGCGCCGGTTCGGCCTGCCCGAGCAGCCCGCCGCATTGCTCGCCGCGCTGCCGCCGGGCTCTCGCGCCGCGCCGGGTCGCGCCGGCGCTCCGCAGGGTGCGGGCGAGGCGCCCGCGCTCGAAGCGCTCGTCGCCTTCGAGGCCGATCGCGCCCGCGTGTGGTTCGCGCGTGGCATGGCGCTGAGCGAGATGCTCGACCGCCGAAGCGCCGCCTGTGTGCTGGCGATGGCGGGCATCTATCGCCGGCTGCTCGAGCGCATCGACGCGGCACCCGAGACGGCGCTTTCGGGGCGGATGTCGCTGCCGGCTCGCGAGAAGGCCTGGGTCGCCGCCCGGGGGCTGCTCGGAGCCGGGACGTGAGGCGTGTCGTCGTCGTCGGCGGCGGCCTGGCCGGGATCGCTGCGGCGCTCGACTGCGCCGCCGCCGGCGCTTCCGTGACGCTGGTGGAGGTCAGGCGCCGGCTCGGCGGCGCTGCCTACTCGTTCGAGCGCGACGGCCTGAGGATGGACAACGGCCAGCACGTGTTCCTGCGCTGCTGCGAGGCCTACCGAGCTCTGCTGCAGCGCCTCGGCAGCTCGCAGCTCGTCGCCGTGCAGGAGCGCCTCGAGATCCCCGTGCTCAGCCCCGGCCGCCCCCCTGCGCGGCTGCGGCGCAACTCCCTGCCGGCGCCGCTCCACCTCGCCGGAGCGCTCACCCGCTATCCCCGCCTCAGCGCCGCCGAGCGCCTCGCAGCAGCTCGCGCCGCACTCGCCCTCGGGCGCCTCGACCCGCGCGACCCGGCCCTCGAACGCCAGACCTTCGGCGAGTGGCTCGCCGCGCACGGACAGGACCAGTCCGCCGTCGCCGCCTTGTGGGACCTGATCGCGCTGCCGACGATGAACGTGCCCGCGACGGACGCCTCGCTGGCCCTCGCCGCATTCGTGTTCAAGACGGGCCTGCTGTCGGGCGCCGCCGCGGGAGACATCGGCTTCCACGTAGCGACGCTCCAGGAGATCCTCGGCGACCCGGCGCGACGTGCGCTCGAGCGGGCGGGCGTGCAGCTGCGGCTCGGCTGGCGCGCAGAGCTGCTCGAGCGCACCCCCGACGGCTACGAGCTGAGCGGACGAGCGGCGGGGGACAGCGAGACGATCCCTGCCCACGCCGCGATCGTGGCGCTCCCCCACGACCGCGCCGGCGGCCTCCTCGAGCCGCTGCTCGGGCCGAACGCCGGGCGTCCCGAGGCGCTGGAGAGCTCGCCGATCGTGAACCTGCACATCGTCTACGACCGGCGCGTGCTCGACGAGTCGTTCGCGGCGGGCGTCGGCACACCGGTGCAGTACCTGTTCGACCGCGGAGCAGCCGCCGGCGCCCCACCGGGCTGTCAGTATCTGGCCGTGTCGCTGTCGGGTGCCAAGGACGAGATGGAATGCACGGTGACGGAGCTGCGCGAGCGCTACCTGCCGGCGATGCGCGACCTGCTTCCGCGTGCGCGCGAGGCGCGCGTCGAGCGCTTTCAGGTGACCCGCGAACACGCCGCCACGTTCCGGGCCTCCCCGGGGGTCGCGGCGCTGCGCCCGCCCCAGCGCACGAGCGTGCCGGGGCTCGCGCTGGCCGGGGCCTGGACGGACACGGGCTGGCCGGCGACGCTCGAGGGCGCGGTCCTCAGCGGCCATGCCGCGGCGCGGGTGGCGGTCGAGGCATACCCAATGACGGGGCACCGCCCGTTGCGGGTGGCAGGCAAGTGAGCGATCTGCTCCTCGCCGCGCCGCTCCGGCTGGAGGCCGTCCTGATCTCCTCCGCCGCTCGCGGCGCGTCGATCCACAAGACGGGCATGGGTCCAGAGAAGGCCCGCGCCGCAGCGGGGGAGCTGGGCGCGCGCGCCGCCGATGCGATGCTCGTGCTCGGCTTCTGCGGCGGCCTCGACGAGAGCTCGGTACCCGGCGAAGTGATCGTCGCCGAGGAGGTCTACGCCGCGCCCGACGAGGGCCACGCAGAGCAGCCGATTCACTGCGATCTCGCATCGCAGCTCGTGGGACGGCTGACAGGGCTCGGCCTGAAGGTGCGCGTCGGCAAGCTCGTGTGCGTCTCGCGGCTGGCGCTCGGAGAGCGGCGCGCCGAGCTTCACGCGGGCGGCGCGATCGGCGTCGACATGGAGTCGGTGTGGCTCGCAGCGGGAGCCGGCGGCAGGCCGTTCGGCGTCGTCCGCGTGGTGCTCGACAGCCCAAACCACGAGCTGCTCCGCCTGCAGGCCGCCGGCGGCGCCCTGAAAGCGGCGCTGGCGCTGCGCAAGGTTGCAGGCGCCCTTCATGACTGGGTCCCCGGGGGCTAAGGTAGGGCGCGCATGGGAGCCCGTTTCAAACAGAGCACGCGGATGGGGGTGTACCTCGCGCGCCAGCGCCTCGCCAAACGCGACAAGTTCCCCTTGATCGTCGAGCTCGAGCCGCTGTTCCAGTGCAACCTGGCCTGCTCGGGCTGCGGCAAGATCCAGCACCCCGAGCACGAGCTGCGGCGCCGGATGCCGGTCGAGCAGGCGATCGGCGCGATCGAGGAGAGCGGTGCGCCGATGGTCTCGATCGCCGGCGGGGAGCCGCTGATCCACCCGGAGATCCACGTGATCGCCGACGAGCTGGTCAAACGCAAGCGCTTCGTGTATCTCTGCACGAACGCGCTGCTGCTCGAGAAGAAGCTCGACAAATTCAAGCCGAGCCCGTACTTCGCTTGGGCGGTGCACATGGATGGACTGCGTGAGCGCCACGACGAATCCGTCGAGCGGGAGGGGGTGTTCGACACGGCCGTCGCCGCGATCCGCGCCGCCAAGGCCGCCGGCTTCCGGGTCACTACGAACACGACCTTCTTCACGCATGACTCCGCGAAGACGATCCGCGAGGTGCTGGACTTCCTCAACGACGACCTCGAGGTCGACCAGATGATGATCTCGCCCGCCTACGCCTACGAGAAAGCCCCAGATCAGGAGCACTTCCTGGGCGTCAAGCAGACCCGGGAGCTCTTCACCGAGGCGTTCTCGGGCGGGCGGCGCAAGCGCTGGCGCCTGAACCACAGCCCGCTGTTCCTCGACTTCCTCGAAGGCAAGGCCGAATTCGACTGCACCGCCTGGGGCATCCCGAGCTACTCCCTGTTCGGCTGGCAGCGTCCCTGCTACCTGATGTCCGACGGCTACACGGAGACCTATAAAGAGCTGATCGAGACGACCGACTGGAGCGCCTACGGTCGCGGCAAGGACCCGCGCTGCGAGAACTGCATGGCGCA
>DASWFM010000087.1:0-7009 GCA_036394235.1 Solirubrobacteraceae bacterium
GGCCACGGGCACGCGGAACGGCAGGGCGCCGACGGCCAACAGGGGAAACGCTTCCGGCCACCGTCGCATCACCGCGACGAGTACCGCGACGAGCACGGCCGCGGCCGCGAGCAGCGCCACCAGCGTTCCGGCGGAGGGCAGGCTCGCCGCCGGCAGGGCGCTCATCTGCGCACCAGAGCGAAGCTCCGCGGGGAGAGGACCGGGTCGGCGTGCCTGCTGAGCGTCAGGCGCACCCGGTATTCACCTGCGGGCGCCGGGCGGCCGCGGTTTTCGGGCACCAGGTAGGGACGGCCCGCCGCAGTCGTGCGCCTGCTGTAGCCGTGGGCGGTTCCGCGGCGCCCGTTCCAACGCAGCGAGAGCTGTTTGTAGCGCGGCACGGGATAGCCGCGCAACAGCGTCGCGACGACGTTGTCCTTCGAGTCGACCACGGCCACCGTCGCTCGTTCGGCGTGGGAGAGCTTGAACGAGATCTGCTCCTGTTTGTGGTGCCCGGCGGGCGTCGGCGAGAAGTTCGAGGTCAGCTCGAAGGAGGGCACGACCTTTGCCGTGTGCTTGAGGCGCTGCGTCAGGAAGAAGGCGAGGAAGCAGGCGAGAACGAGTACTGCGAAGACGGCGCTCCCCAGCGGGTCCACGCCGTCACGGCGCCGGCCACCCCCACCTTCGGCGTCAGCTTCGGCACCCGCCGCGGCAGCGCTCAATCGCCGCCGCCCAGCGCGAAGCGCTCGACGGTGTCCGAGCGCAGCCCCAGTCTCAGCGTCTCGAGCGAGAGAACGTCGACGGGCGCGATGTTCCCGAGGTTGCACTCGGTGCCGAAGTGCTTCAGCAGCCAGACCTGCTGTGAGTGCTGAGGCGCGTCGAAGATCAGCCGTCGAGGGTCGATCGAGTGGGCGATCTCCTCGATCAGGCCGGTGCGCGGTTCGCCGTTGGCCCGGTAGATCCCGGCGGTGCCGGACTCCCGCGCCTCCGCGATCACCTTCCAGGCTCCAGCATCGAGATCGCGTTCGATCTGTTCGACCCACACGTAGGGGGCCATGATGAAGTCGACGTCCTTGCTGCCGACCTCGGCGAAGACCGTGAACTCGCCTGCCAGCCGTTCGATCAGCCCGCGCTTGACGTCCGGCTCGAGCTCGATCGTGCCGTCGGAGATCTCGACATGCCGCAGGCCCAGCTCGCGCAGCCACTCGACGAGGCCGTCCACCCGCCCCTGGCGAATCGCGATCTCGGTGAGGGTGCCGCCGAGCACGACCGGGATGTCATGGGCGGCGTAGCGCTCGAGCTTCTCGCTGAGGTTTGCCGCCACGACCGCAGTGCCCCAGCCGAGCTTGACGATGTCGACGCTCGGACCGGCGACCTCGAGCAGCCCGTCGACCTCGGCCACGGACAGGCCACGGTCGATCACATGTGTGATGCCGTGCTCGCGCGGCTTGGCCGTCCGCTCGGGGATGTCGAGGAAGTCGGCTATGGACCCGCGGTGGCCTTGTCGGCGCCGACGACGACCGCGACCTTCGCCGAGCCCGCCAGGGCCGAGACGCCCTGTTCCATCGGCTCCACGAGGCTGACCGACAGCGATCGCGCCACCTGCGACGCGTCAGGCTGATGGCCGGTGGCGTACTCGACGACCGTCACTTCGTTGGCTCCAGGCGGGCGGCCGAACCTGGCGGCTGCCTGGGAGTAGCCGCTCTGCTGGAGCTGGGATGAGACGCGGGACGCCAGCCCCGTGGTTTCGGTGCCGTTCAGGACCACCACGCTCGTTTCCGCCGGAGGCGTCGCTTTCGCCTGTTTCGGAGAGGATTTCGCGTGGTGGTGCTTGGCGGTCGTCGAGGTGGCCGCAGGGGTTTCGTGCGAGGCGACGCTGCCGGCCTTCGGGCCTGACGAGCCGCCTTTCGTGAGGAGCACCAGGACAAGCGCGACAGCCACGGCGAGCGCGATCGCCACGAGCACGATTCGCCGGCGCGAGCCGCCACGGGACTCGAGCCGCGAGCCGCGGCTCCGCCCTGGCACTTCGGCCCCGTGACGCGACGCGGCCTCGCTCGCGACCCGCGATGCGCCCGGGGCTCCCGCCGCCGCCCCTGCCGCCGTCGTACGGCGTGGGGCCGCCGGCGCGGGAGGCAGTGGCGGGCGCTGCGGGGATGCGGCCGGGGCCTCAGCGCCTGGTTGCGGGGGTGCAGCGCCGGCCTGCGCGGGTGGCGCGGAGGGTGGACCGGGAGAGCGCGGTGCCGCGGGGGCAGCGCCCGCCGGGGCGCCCGCGGCAGGCTGCCCGGCGGATGGCGCGGGCACCGGGGACGACGGGGTGGCGGGCACGCCCGCGGCAGGCGCCGCCTTCGCGCGGCTCGCAGCTCCGACTGCGGACGCCGCTGCGGCGGCAGCTGTCGCCGGCGCGGGCGGCGTCGCGGCCGGCGGCGCTCCGTTCTGCTCAGCCGGTTGTGCCTGCGTCCGCTGCGCGCCGGCGGCCGACGCCGGTGCGCCGACCGGCGTTGCAGGCTGGGCCGGCCTCGGGGTCGCCGGCTGTTGCCAGGGGATCGGCTGCGGACCCTGCCCGTGCTCGCTCGCTCCTTTGGCGCCGGACGGCACCTGACCGGGCGAGGCGGACGGCGTGCCGCTGCCCGCGGCCCCGGCCCCGCCGGGTGGCGGGATCGGGGCGGCGGGAGCTCCGGAGGCGCTCACAGCCTGGCCCGCGCGCACCGCCGCGCCGGCGGCAGCCGGCCGCGCGTGGATCGGCTGGGCGCGCGGAACCGGCCGCACCGACTGCGGCGCCACCGCTCCGCCCTCGACGCGGGCGGCCGCAGCGGCGGAGACGCGCTGCTCCATGTCGGCGGCGCGCTCAGGCGCCCGTCCGGCCCACTCGCGTAGGCGTCTGATCTCGCGAGCCTGCGAGAAGACGAGCAGCGCGAGCACGGCGATTCCCAGCAGAGCGGCGAAGGCGACCACGGCGCCGATCTTGGTGAAGGTGCTCGATACCGAGAAGGCGAGCAGCGAGACGCTCATGAATCCGGTGAGTGTACGAGGGGCTCAGGCGCACCGCGCTGCGCGGGGGGAGTCACCACGGTCCCTCCACCGCCGATCTGCTCCGCCGGGGCAGCGGCCGGGGCGGGCAGCGGCTCTGTGCCGTGGCGCGACTCGCGCGAGAGCTCCGAGACCTTGGCCGCAAGGCCGGCGGCGTCTCCCTCGAGCACGAGCAGGCGGATCTCGGCGAACATCGACTCGACCGCCTGCAACCCGAGCGGCTCACGCTCGGCACGGAGGATCTTCTCCGCGTCGGTCGGACAAGCCCGCTCGTAGCTGTTGAAAAGCTCCTCATGCAGCTTCTCCCCCGGGCGGCTGCCGACGATCTCGATCTCGATGTCCCGCTCGGGGTCGAGACCCGAGAGCTCGATCATCGCGCGGGCCAGCTCGACGATCTTCACGGGCTCGCCCATGTCGAGTACGAACACGTCGGCGCCGCCCTGCGCGATGCGACGCCGGCCCGTGCCGTTGAGCGAGGCGCGGACCGCGGCCATCGAGCCCGAGCGGATGATCAGCTGAACCGCCTCGGGGATCGTCATGAAGTACCTGGTCATGCGCTCGTCGGTCACGGTCACGGGGCCGCCGCGCTCGATCTGACGGCGGAAGATCGGCACGACGCTGCCCGAGGAGCCGAGCACGTTGCCGAAGCGCACGGCCGCGTATCGCGTCTCGCCGAAGCGCGCCGCCGCCGCCTCGAGGGCGAACTCCGCGAGCGCCTTGGAGGCGCCCATCACGGTCGCGGGCGCAACCGCCTTGTCGGTGGAGACGAGCACGAAGCGCGCGGCGCCGCTGCCTCCGGCGACGTGGGCGACGACCTGCGTGGCGATCGCGTTGTTGCGCACCGCCTCGACGGGGTTGGCCTCCATCAGGCCGACGTGCTTGTACGCGGCGGCATGGAACACCACCGACGGGCGGTGCTCGGCGAACACCTCCCGCATGCGCTCCTCTTCCTTGCAGTCGGCGAGCATCGCGGCGAGCATCGACTCCGGCACGTGGCGCTCGTCCTGCAGCTCGCGCAGAATCGAGAAGAGGTTGTCCTCGGCGTGGTCGAGCAGCACGATCCGATGCGGCTCGACGCGCGCGATCTGCCGGCACAGCTCCGCGCCGATCGACCCACCCGCGCCCGTCACGAGCACCACCTGGCCGGCGAGGTAGGAACCGACGCGGTCGAGCTCCATGTGCACCGGCTCGCGGCCGAGGACGTCCTCTACGCGCACCTCGCGAAACTGCCTGGTCACTGCTCCGCGCGTCTGCAGCAGCTCGAAGACCGTGGGCAATGTCCGCACCGGGATCGCACGCTGCCGGCACTCTTTGACGATCCGGGCGCGCGTCGAGCCGGGCGCCGAGGGGATCGCGATGATCACTTCGTCGGGCTCCGCGTCGTCGAGGATCCGCGGCAGGTCGGCTTCGGTGTCGCCCCGCACGCGCACGCCGTCGATCCGCAGCCGGTGCTTGGCGGGATCGTCGTCGAGGAAGCCGACGGGAACCAGGCCCAGCTCGCGGTTGCGCATGATCTCTCGCAGCACCATCCGCCCGCCGTCGCCGGCCCCGGCGATCAGCACCGTGCGATCGCCCTTCCGGGACGCGCGGAAAGCGGCGAGTGGCCGGCGCTCGTAGATCGTCCGCGCGAGCCCTCTGATGCCGACGAGGAAGGCGAGCGCCAGCAGGGCGTAGAGCACGATCACGCCGTTCGGGAGCACCACCGCGACCGTCGCGTTGCCCGCATGACGCCGGCCGGCCAACGGCGGGTAGGCGTGGGTCGGGCGGAAGATCTCGATCGCGACGACGGTCAGCAGCACGATCACGATGACCGCGCGCACCACCGCCTCGTAGTCGCGCTGGCCGGCGTAGCGCCAGCGGCGCTGATAGACCCCGGAAAGCACCAGCACCGGCAGGCTGCCGGCGAGCACCCACCAGAGCGTCGCGGAACGCAGCTCGTCGTAATGCTTCGGCGGGCCGTTGTTGAACCGGAGCTGGAAGGCGAGGTAGTACGCGAGGGCGACCAGAGCCCCGTCCACTGCGAGCTGGGGCAGCGCATGACGGTGGATCGGGAAAGCCGCCGAGCGGATCCGTCGGCGCATTGTGGGGATTGTAAGCGGCCAGGGCGCGTACGTCGCTGCGGTGACGGCCGCCTTGCCGCCGGCGCGGCGCTGCGAGACGGAGCTAGCGGTGCAGCGGTGAGAGCAGCAGATCGATCAGCTCGCCGGGGTCGCGGCGCACTCGCGGAGTCCGTGCGCCGCCCGCGCTCGCCGGGATCGTCAGCGCCGCCGCGTCCTCGAGCGTCCGCAAACGCCCTTCGGCGATCAACCGTTCATCGACCGCGCCCATCCGGCCCTGGAAGGTCGTGTAGACGGGCGTGCCGAGCGCGACCGCCTCGCGGTTCATCGTCCCTCCGGCGGAGATCACGAGCGCGGCCTGTGCGATCAGCGACTGTGCATCGATCGCGTGCTGGGGGACCACGAAGCCCGGAATGCCGGCGAGCTGAGCGCGCTGGGAATCGACTCGGGGCAGCACGACGGGCTGCAGGCCCTCGCCTTCGGCCGCCGCCCGCAGGCGCTCCAGCACCGCGCCGAAGATGTCGCTGGCGAAGCGGTGGTAGAGCGCCAGCTCGGGGGGGGTGCGCACGACCACGATCGGGCGGGCCGCGTCGAGGCCAAGCTCCGCGATCACGCCCGGGTCGGGCTCGAAGTCCGACAGGTAGTACTCCTCCTTGAGGCCCTCGTAGCGGTGCAGCTTGCCGGCCGCGCCATAGCGCCTCAGGCGCTCGGGCGGGATCGCGTCGGGCACGACGACCGCCCGTGCGAGCCGGCAGTTGACGTTGTGCTGCACCGAAGCCCACTCGTAGTCGAACATCGTCGAGCTCGGTATCCGCAGCAAAGCGGCCGCGACCGTGACGTCGTTCGATCCATGCCCGAGGGCGAGGTCGAAGGGGCGCTTCGAGGCCTCCCGTCCAGCTCCCGCCGGGCCGTTCCCGCGCCGCGCCCAGCGCACGAGGGCAGCCGTCCGCGAAGCCAGCCCGGTCGCCTTTGCGGCCACGCGCCCGCCGCGATGATGGCCGATCGCCGTGTACTCGATGCCGAAGCGCTCGCACAGCTCGAGCGTCTGGGCGAAGTCCCGGGCGGTCACGGCGACGTCGTGCCCGTCGGCACGCAGGCGCTCGATCACCGGGCGCATGACGAGCACGTGGGGGCTGTTCGTGAGGTCGATCCAGACGCGCATTCAGCGACTGACCGTAACGCGCAGCGGCGGCCGTCGCTGGAGCGCACGCAAGGGGATTCTCACCGCGCCCGGAGGGCCGACCGCTATCGTTGGCCCGCGCTTGCTGGTCCTGGCCTCGATATCCGAAACGCTCTTCAACGAAACCGCACACTTCGTGCGCGAAGGTGGCTACCCCGCGATCTTCGTGCTGATGCTGCTGGAGAGTGCTTGCATCCCGATTCCGTCGGAGGCGACGATGCTGTTCGCGGGCTTCGTGGTCGTCGATCCGAGCGCGAGCAGCGCCGAACACCACCTGACGCTGCTCGGCATTGTCACGGCGGGCGTGGTCGGCAACCTGATCGGATCGTGGATCTCCTACTGGGTCGGCCGAGCCGGGCGCATCGAGCTGATCGAACGGCACGGCCACTGGCTGCACATCAAGCCGAGTCACATCGAGACGGCCGATCGGTGGTTCGCCCGCTACGGCTCCGCTGCGGTCTTCTTCAGCCGCATGCTTCCAATCGTGCGAACGTTCATCTCGCTGCCCGCCGGCGTCGCGCGGATGCCGTTCGGCCGCTTCACGCTCTATACGCTCGCGGGGTGCATCCCCTGGGTGCTCGCGCTCGGGCTTGCGGGCGAAGCGCTCGGCAGCAACTGGACAGACGCGCGCAAGTACTTCGAGTACGTCGACTACGCGATCGTCGCCCTCGTCGTGATCGGCGTGGTCTACTGGATCGTACGCTGGCGCCGCGGGCGCGGCGAACCGGCTCAGGACGCGGCCGGCTGAGCCGGACGCTCCGCCTCGGCG
>DASWFM010000088.1:0-13139 GCA_036394235.1 Solirubrobacteraceae bacterium
GCCGTCGAGGCTCTCGCCGAGTCCCTCCGCCAGCGCCGCCGCGAGCTCGCCCGCCTCGAGCTCCCCCTCGGTCGTGACGATCCGAACCTGCAGCCGCCCGGTCCTGCGGCCCTCGCGCACAACGAGGTTGCGGAGCTGTACGCGCCCATCGGGGGCCGAGCCGATGCGTTGCCCGCGTTCGCGGCCGGGCCCGCGCGGGCCCCGCTCCCACGCGGTCAGACCCTGCGCCGCGCACCAGTCTGCTGCGAGCTCCCGCGCGCGGTTGCCCAGCTCGGAGGCGAGCAGGCAGTCGTCCATCGCGAGCACCTCGTTGCCGCCGGCGGGCGCGTGGAACCCGCACACGAGTCCGCCGCCGGGCGTATTGCCGAAGGAGTACTCGAGCTTGTTGCGATAACGCCACTGTTCGACCGCCGGGACGATCGGCTCGAGCTCGAAGCCCTCGAGGCGGCCGATGCGCTCGAGCGCCTCGCGCACCTGGGCCTGCTTGATCTCCAGCTGACGCTCGTAGGGGATGACCTGCCAGGCGACCCCCGGGTGCGCAGCGCGGGGGGCGATCCGCTCGGCGCTCGGCGAGAGCACCTCGACGGTGCGCGCGTGGGCGTAGCTGCGCTTGCGCTTGTGCACGACCGCCCGCACGCGGTCGCCGGGGATCGCACCGGCGACGAACACCACGTAGCCGCCGCCGTGCTCCCCGGAGGGGTCCTCGCCCAGCCGCGCCACGCCCTCGCCGCCGAACGCCAGCGAGTCGATCTGGAGCTCCAGCTCATCGCCGCGCTGCGGCCGAGCCTGGGGGGGCGCCGAGCTCACTGCGCGCCGACCAGCAGCTCGAGCAGCGCCTTCTGGGCGTGCCGCCTGTTCTCGGCCTGGTCCCAGATGCGCTGGCGCTCGCCGTAGAGCACCTCGGCGGAGATCTCCTCGCCGGGATGTGCGGGCAGGTCGTGCATCGCGAACGCCCCCTGGGCCGCAGCGTCGAGCAGCGCGTCGTCGACGCGGTAGGCAGCCAGATCCCGGCGACGAGGCTCGGCGGTCTGCTCATCGCCCATGCTGATCCACACATCCGTGTACACCGCCGCGGCGCCCGCGACCGCCTCGGCCGGGTCTTCGTGCAGGCTGATCTCGCCCGGCGCGCCGGGCGGCGGCGCGAGGTCGCTCTCCAGCTGGTAGCCCGCCGGGGAGGCGACCGCGACGTGCAGGCCGGCCAAGGAGCCGAGAATCGCGAGCGAGCGGGCGACGTTGTTGCCGTCTCCCACGTAGGCGAGGCGCAGCCCGGCGAGCTCCCCGTAGGCCTGGCGGAGCGTCAGCAGGTCCGCGAGCGCCTGGCAGGGATGGTGGCGGGCGGTGAGCATGTTGATGATCGGCACGGAGCTGTACTGGGCGAGCTCCTCGAGCGTCTCGTCCGGACCGGTGCGGATGCCAACCGCCGCGACGTGCCGGGAGAGGACGAGCGCCGTGTCCCGTAGCGCCTCGCCGCGCGAGAGCTGCAACTCATCGGCACGCAACACGACCGGGTGGCCGCCGAGCTCGTACACGCCGACCTCGAAGGACACGCGGGTGCGCGTCGACGGCTTCTGGAAGATCAGGGCGACGCTTCGCCCGCTGAGCGCGTTGCTCGCATCGGGCTGATCGGCGAGCTGCTGCGACCTTGCGAGTAGCGACTGCAGCTCGTCGGGTGAGAGCTCGGCGCCGGTGAGGAAATGGCGGGTGGACATCGGAGCGGCCAGTCTAGGCCCTCCGCAGCGGCTGCCCGGAGTGTGAGATCGCGCGACGGATGCCGACGGCGAGGGGGCAGATCGGCCCTCTCAGGTGAACTCGGCCCGGCCCTCGTCGCTCGTCGACGCGTTCGCGTAGCGGCGCCGCGGAATCCGCCCGGCGCCACGAGCCAGCCTGCCGGCCTCCACCGCCCGGCGCATCGCAAGTGCCATCGCCGCCGGCTCCTGCGCACGGGCGATCGAGGAGGCGGCCATCACCGCGTCGCAGCCGAGCTCCATCGCGAGGGCGGCGTCGGAGGCGGTGCCGATCCCGGCGTCCAGCACAACCGGCACGTCGACCGCCTCGCGGATCAGGGAGATGTTGTAGGGGTTGCGGATGCCCATGCCGCTCCCGATCGGGGAGCCGAGCGGCATCACCGCGGCGCAGCCGAGATCGGCCAACCGCCGCGCGAGCACGGGGTCGTCGGTCGTGTAGGGGAGCACCACGAAGCCCTCGCCGAGGAGCTGCTCTGCGGCGCGCAGGAGCTCGGGCGCGTCCGGCAGCAGGGTGTCCTCGTCGCCGATCACCTCGAGCTTGATCCAATCGGTCCCGAACGCCTCGCGGGAGAGACGCGCCGTGAGTACGGCGTCGCGCGCCGTGTGGCAGCCGGCGGTGTTCGGGAGCACCTGGACGCCGGCGGAGTCGAGCACCTCGAGCAGCCCGCTCGGCCCCCCGGCCTGGACGCGGCGCAGCGCGACGGTGACGAGTTCGCTGCCGCTCAGGGCGATCGCCTCGGCGAGCAGCTCGAGCGAGGGAAAGCCGCCGGTGCCGAGCAGCAGCCGCGAGCGCAGCTCGCGCCCCGCGATGTGCAGCAGATCCTCGCTCGCCACCTCCGAGGAAGTCGTGGCCGGGGCTCTCGACATGCTCATATCATCCTCCTTGCATCGCGCTCAGCACCTCGACGCGCGAGCCCTCGGACAGCTCGAGTGAGTCCCATTCGGCTCGTGGCACGACCTCGCCGTCGACCGCCACCGCGACACCCCGGGCGCCCGGCTCGAGTCCGAGCTCTTCGAGCGCCGCCGCGGGCGTTCCCGGCGCGTGCAGCTCACAGGCCCGGCCGTTGAGGACGATCGCGCGCCCGAGGGGTGCCCCTTGATGAGGCATCACATCACCGCCCCCGTGCCGGCGGGCTCCGCAGCGATGGCCAGCCGCAGCGGGTCGCAGGCGGCGAGCAGCCCGGCGTCGGCCGATGCGCGCTCGCCCGCTTCGCCGTCGCCGTCCGATCGGCCCTCGAGTACCTCCAGGAGCAGCTCGGCGGTGAGCGGCGCGAGCAGGATGCCGTTGCGGTGGTGACCGGTGGCCCACAGCAGCCCCTCGACCGCGCCGC
This sequence comes from Solirubrobacteraceae bacterium, assembly GCA_036394235.1. Taxonomy (GTDB): domain Bacteria; phylum Actinomycetota; class Thermoleophilia; order Solirubrobacterales; family Solirubrobacteraceae; genus Palsa-744. Next base: position 3,077 of record DASWFM010000088.1, read on the forward strand.
GGCCGATCGCGGGCAGGTTGTCGGGCGTCCCCGGTCGCAGCCCCGTCGAGAGCTCCTCGATCTCGAGCTCGGCGATGCCCGGCAGCAGCTCGTGCGCGTCGCGCAGCAGCTCGTAGACGCCCCCGGCGGTCGCGCCGAGGTCGAAGCCGCGCTCCTCGACGGTCGCACCGAGCACGTAGCGGCCGTCGCCGCGCGGCACGACGTAGCCACCGCTGTAGCGGATCACCCGCTCGAGCAGCCCCGGCCCCTGCGGGTCGCGCAGCCGCAGGATCTGGCCCTTGACCGAGCGCACGGGGAACCGCGCCGCTCCGGGCAGCCCCTCGATGCCGCCGCTCCAGGGGCCGGCTGCCACAACCACGGACTCCGCGGCCAGACGATCGCCGCCCCCCAGCACGACGCCCCTTACGCGCCCGCCATCCAGCTCGAGCGCGGCGACGGCCTGGCCCTCCCGCACGACGACTCCGTCCGCCTCGCAGGCGGCGCGGAGCGCCGTGAGTACGCGGCGCGGGTCCACGGCGTGGTCATCCGGGACCTCCAGCGCCATGCGCAGCACCGGAGCGAGCGCCGGCTCGAGCTCGCGTGCCGCGCTCGGCGCAAGCCTCACCACGTCGAGGCCGAGGGTGTGGCGGAACTCGAGCTGACGCTCGAGCTCGGCGGCCTCGTCGTCGTCCGCCGCGAGCAGCAGCGTGCCGGTGCGCCGCAGTCCGACGTCCTCCCCCGAGCGCTCGGCAAGCTCCCCCGCGAAGCGCGGCCACATCGCGGCGCTGCGCAGCCCGAGCTCGAGTAGCCGCCGCCCGGCACCACCGAACTCGACCTCGGCGACCGGCGCGAGCATGCCGGCGGCGACCCGCGAGGTGCCCTGCCCGGTGGCGCCGCGCTCCAGCACGGTCACGCCGATCCCCGCCCGGCGCGCACGCCACGCGACGCTCAGCCCGATCACGCCGCCGCCGATCACGAGCAGGTCGTTTGGCTTGGAGTGGGCCATGCCGCTGATGCTAGTCCGGGTCAGGTGCGGCGGGCCACGAGCGCGCTCCTGCGAGACTGCGATCGATGTCTGCCGGCCCCACAGATGAACCTGGTGATGAGCGCCGCGCGCGTATTCGGGCGGCCCGGCTGTATCTCGTCTGCGGGCTTCCGGGCGAACCACCCGACGCCGGGCCGCTCCCGGACCTGCTGCGCGCGGCCGTGGCGGGGGGCGTCGCGGTCGTTCAGCTGCGCGAGAAGCGTCTTGGAGACGAAGAGCTGACGGCCGTCGCCGACGCGGCGAGGGCCCTGTGCGAGCGGATCGGAGCGATGCTGATCGTCAACGACAGACCTTGGGCCGCCGTCGAGGCCCGCGCCGACGGCGTCCATCTCGGCCAGGACGACCTGCCGGCGGAGGAGGTTCGCGAGATCGTCGGCCCGGAGATGCTGATCGGGCTCTCCACCCACTCCCCGGCCGAGATCGACGCCGCCGACCCGGCGCTCGTCGATTACATCGGCGTCGGCCCCGTCTACGAGACGCCAACCAAGGCGGGCCGCCCCGCCGTCGGCCTCGAGCTGGTCCGCTACGCGACGGCCAACGCCCGTGTGCCGTTCTTCGCGATCGGAGGCCTGAACGCCTCGAACGTCGCCGAGGTGACCGCGGCGGGGGCGGAACGGATCGTGGTGCTGCGTGCGATCGCCGAGGCCTCCGACCCCGAGGCGGCGGCCTGGGAGCTGCGCGGAATGCTCGGCACGGGCTCGGCGGGGCGATGAGCCCCACCGTCTCCGGAGACCGGCGCGAGGTCGACGAGAGGACCCGCGGTGAGCGCCCGCCCCGCGGTGAGCGTGACCGCCTCGCCCGCGACGCGCTCAGCCCGCTCGGAGCGGACGAGCGGCCCGTCGCGCTGCGCATCGCGATCGGAGTCTGCGTGGTGCTCGCCGTCGTCGTGCTGGCCGGCGCCGCAAGCGTCCACGACCTCAGCCGCCACGGCGGCTCGCTGCCCGGCGCCGCCACGATCGCGATCGCGCTCGCGGCGCTCGCGTCCGGCATGTACCGCCGTCGCTACTGGGCGGTGCTCTGGTTCGAGGCTCTGCTCGCGTTTCAGATCATCGTCACCTCGTTGGCGCTCGTCGTCGCCTCGACGGTGATCGCTGGGCTCGTTTGCGCGGTCGGCATCGGCCTCGGCGGCTGGTTGTTCTGGAAGCTGATCCGGGTGATGGGGCGCATGCAGGCCGCCGAGCGGCGCTGAGCGCGCGGGCCGCCGACGCGGTCGGGCTGATGCGCGCCGGATCGGGCTCGGGGCCGGGGCCCCCGGGAAGGGTGGCAACGCTTCGATAGGCTCACGCCCGGAATGGCCGAGAGCTCCTATGACACGATCGTGATCGGCTCCGGGCCGGGTGGCTATGTCGCCGCGATCCGATCGGCGCAGCTCGGTCGCAAGACCGCGGTGGTCGAGCGTGACAAGGTCGGTGGGCGCTGTCTGAACTACGCCTGTATCCCCGCCAAGTCGGTGCTGCGCTCGGCGGACCTGCTGACGGAGATCAGGGAGTCGGGCGACTACGGGCTGAAGGTGGGCTCGGTCGAGGTCGACTACGCCGGCATCCAGGCGCGCCGCGACAAGGTCGTGAACACGCTCACCTCCGGGGTCTCTGGCCTGTTCAAGAAAAACGGCATCGATCTGATCGAGGGCGATGCGGCGCTGACGGCCGACGGCGACGTGCGCGTGGGCGAGCAGTCTTTCGGCGCCGGCACGGTGATCCTCGCGACGGGTTCTGTGCCGCGGGCGATCCCGGGCGTGGAGCTGAGCGGTCGGGTGATCGGCACGGAGGAGGCGTGGGCGCTGCAAGAGCTGCCGGCGCGCCTCGCGGTGGTCGGCGCCGGCGCCTCGGGCGCGGAGATCGCCTCCGGCTTCGCCCGCCTCGGCAGCGACGTGATCCTCGTCGAGGCCGTCGAGCGGCTGGTGCCGAGCGAGGACGCGGACATCTCGAGGCTCGTCGAGCGCGGCCTGAAGCGCCAGGGCATCGCGGTCCACACCGGCACGCCGATCGCCGAGGTGCAGCCGGGCGAGAGCAGCGTCGGCTTCTCGATCGGCGAGGAGCGCGCCGAGGTCGACTACCTCGTGATCTGCGCCGGCCGCGCGGCGGACGTCGAGGGCCTCGGCCTGGCCGAGGCGGGGGTCGAGCTGGATCGTGGGCTGATCCGCGTCGACGGCGCAATGCGCACCTCTCGCGCCGGCGTGTACGCGATCGGTGACCTCGTGGCGGGCCCGGCGCTCGCTCACAAGGCCTCCGACGAGGGAATCATCGCCGTCGAAGACGCTGCCGGGCTGCCGACTCATCCGATCGCCTACGTCGACGTGCCGCGGGCCACCTTCTGCACGCCGAACGTCGGCTCTTTCGGCCTCACCGAGGCGGAGGCCGTGGATCAGGGCTACGACGTGGTCGTGGGCAAGGTGCCCTACGGAGCGGTCGGCGGCGGCACCGTCTACGGGGACCGCACGGGGCTGGTGAAGGTCGTCGGCGAGGCGCGCTACGGAGAGCTCCTCGGCGGCCACATCGTCGGCGCCCGCGCGACGGAGCTGATCCAGGAGCTGGTCAACATCCGGGCGCTGGAGGGGGGCTTCCCGGAGGTCGGCCGGATCATCCACGGTCACCCCACCCTCTCGGAGGCGGTGATGGAAGCCGGCCGGGCCGCCGACGGCTGGCTGATCCACGGCTGAGTGAGGGCGGGCGCGTTGCCCAACCCGACGGCGGCCTTCTACTTCGACCTCGCGAGCCCGCTGGCGTACCTCGCGGCCGAGCAGGCGCTGAGTGTGTTCGCGGAGGCATCGGAGCCGGTCGTCTGGACGCCGGTCCTCGCGGCCGAGCTTCCCGGCGCGGAGTCCTTCGCGGCGTTCCGATGCGAGCAGGACCGTGAGGCGATGCTGGAGAGCGTCGCCGGGCGCGCGTCGTCGCTGGGCCTGCAGCCGCTGCGCTGGCCCGAGCCCTTCCCGTTCGACAGCTCGCTTGCGATGCGCGTGGCGACCTACGCGAAGTCGATCGGCCGCGCCGTGCCGTTCGCCCAAGCGGCCTTCCGGCAGGCCTTCGCGGGCGGACGCGCGCTCGACAACGAGGACGCGGTCGTGATCGCGGCGGCGGCCTGCGAGATGCACCCGGCGGCGGTGCTCAAGGGCGCAGCCCTTCGCTCGACGGCAGAGCAACTCGAACGCGCGACCGCAGAGGCGCGGGCCGCCGGCGTCCACGACGTCCCCGCCGTCCTCGCAGGCGGCCAAGTCTTCCACGGCGAGCAGGAACTCTGCGCGGCAGCGAGCTTCTTGGCAGGAGGCGCGGTCGGCTCGGGACGATCCGACTGCCGCGAAGCGGCTCCAGGATCGGCACGAGCCGGCCGCGGCTCCCAATGAGAGCCAAGGACACATACCGCCTGATCGTCACCCGCGGAGGCCGCACGCCCGCGCTGTTCGCAGACCCTGAGCGGGTCGACCACATCGAGGTCGTGGAGATCGGCAGCGGCGAAGCGGTTCTGTTCTGGGACCTGCCGCCTCATGCCGCCTCCCGCCAGGCGCGGGCGATGCGGGCGGACCTCAACAGCATGGAGGCGCAGGAGTTCCATGCGCGCTGGGCTACCGTGGAGTCCTGATGCCCGAGTCGCCTCTGCAGCCATCCCTCCCCGCTCCGGAGCAGGCTCGCGAGTGGCTGGAGACGATGACGCTGATCCGCCGTTTCGAGGAGCGGGCCGGTGAGATGTACGCGCGCGCCAAGATCGGCGGCTTCCTGCACCTCTCGATCGGCGAGGAGGCGACGATCGTGGGCAGCGCCCGGGCGCTGCGGGAGGACGACTACCTGATCTCGACGTACCGCTCGCATGGCCATGCGCTGGTCCGGGGCACGCCGCCGGAGAAGGTGATGGCGGAGCTGTTCGGGCGCGTCGACGGCCTTTGCCATGGGCGCGGGGGCTCGATGCACATGTTCGATATCGAGCGCCGCTTCATGGGTGGCTACGGGATCGTCGGCGGCAACCTGCCGATCGCCGCCGGCATCGGGCTGGCCAGCGACTACCGGGGCCTCGACGAGGTGACGCTCTGCACGTTCGGCGACGGCGCGTCCAACCAGGGAACCTTCGGCGAGACGCTGAACCTCGCCGCGCTGTGGCGTCTGCCTGTGGTGTTCATGGTCACCAACAACCAGTTCGGGATGGGAACGTCGCTGAGCCGGCACTCAGCCGTCACGGACCTGCAGCGCAAGGGCGAGAGTCTCGGCGTGCCCGGGATGCGCTGCGACGGGATGGACGTGCTCGACACCTACAAGGTCGTCTCCGCTGCCGTCGAGCAGGTGCGGGCGGAGCGCCGGCCGGTGCTGATCGAGGCGATCACCTATCGCTTCCGGGGCCACTCGATGGCCGATCCGGAGAGCTACCGCAGCAAGGACGAGGTCGCGGCCTGGCGCGAGCGCGACCCGATACCAGCCTTCGGCCGCTCGCTTCTCGGCGCCGGCATGCTCGACGAGCAGGAACTCGCCGAGATCGACGCCAAGGCGATGGAGCGCATCGACGCTGCCGTCGCCTTCGCCGATCAGTCCCCGTTCCCCGCGCCGGAGTCCCTCTACGACGACATCTACGTGCTCGGCGAGCGCTGGCGGGGCTGGTACTCGGTAGAGACCACCGAGGAGCGCTCGGCCGGCGCGGAGGCCGACGGGGCGGGCGCCGCCAACGACGAGATCCCCCAGCAGTTGACGAGCGCTCTTGCCGCCGGCGAGGACGCGGGGGAGCCCGCGGAAGCGTCCGGCTGATGGCCGAGATGCGCTATCGCGAGGCGCTCGGCGCGGCGCTGCGGGAGGAGCTTCGCCGCGACGAGCGTGTGCTGCTGATGGGCGAGGACATCGGCGTATTCGGCGGCGCCTTCAAGGTCACCGAGGGGCTGCTCGAGGAGTTCGGCGAGAAGCGCGTCCGCGACACGCCGATCTCCGAGAACACGATCGTCGGTGTCGGCGTGGGGGCGGCGATGACCGGCCTGCGCCCCGTCGTCGAGCTGATGACGATCAACTTCGCGCTGCTGGCGTTCGACCAGATCGTCAACAGCGCCGCTCACATCCACTACATGTTCGGCGGCCAGGCCCGGGTGCCACTGGTCGTGCGGATGCCGCAGGGAGCAGGCCATCAGCTCGGCCCGACGCATTCACATTCCCTCGAGGCGATGTTCCTGCACGTGCCGGGGCTGCTCGTCGCGGCCCCCTCCACGCCGGCTGACGCGAAGGGCATGCTGAAGACGGCGATCCGCGATGAGAACCCCGTGATCTTCATCGAGCACGAGTCGCTCTACGGGGTCCGCGGCGAGGTGCCGGAGGGTGAGGACGTGCTGGTGCCGTTCGGCGTCGCGCGCGTCGCCCGGGAGGGCTCGGACGTGACGATCGTGGGCATCTCGCGGATGGCACAGACGGCCGAGCGGGCCGCCGCGACGCTGTCCTCCGAGCACGGCGTGGAGGCGGAGGTGATCGACCCGCGGACGCTGAGGCCATTGGACCTCGACACGATCCTCGACTCGGTCCGGCGGACGAACCGCTGCGTGATCGTCGAGGAGGGGTGGCCGCACGGCGGCGTCGGCGCGAACCTCGCGGCGCTGATCGGCGAACAGGCCTTCGACTACCTCGATGCGCCCGTGCAGCGAGTAACGGGCGCGGACCTGCCGATGCCGTACTCCAAGCCGCTGGAGGACATCGCCTACCCCCACGAGCCGCAGGTGATCGCAGCTGCGCTGGCGACGCTCGGCCGGGGCGCGACGGCAGGAGCGCCGGTGTGAGCAGCGAGATCGTGATGCCCCGGCTCTCCGACACGATGGAGGAGGGGACGATCCTGCGCTGGCTGAAGCAAGACGGCGAGACGGTGCAGCGCGGCGAGGAGCTCGTCGAGATCGAGACCGACAAGGCGACGATGGTCTACGAGTCAGATGTCGCCGGCGCGCTCTCGCTGATCGCAGCCGAGGGAGACACGCTCTCCGTCGGCACCCCGATCGCGCGCGTGGGCGAGACGTCGGGAAACAGCAGCGGGTCGACCGCGGAGCAGCCGGCCCCTGTCGCGGCGCAAGTAGCCGAGGCTCCGGCCGGATCGGCGGGGGCGGAGACGGACGGCGCGCGCGGAGGAGAGGGAGGGAAGGAAGAAGGAGAAGAAGAAGAAGGAGAAGAAGGAAGAGGAGGAGAAGAAGGGGAGCGTCGTGTCAAGGCTTCGCCGCTCGCCCGCCGGATCGCTCGTCGAGAGGGGATAGACCTCGCCGGTGTCGCCGGCACAGGGCCGGGCGGACGGATCGTGAGGGCCGACGTGAGCGGCGAGACAGCCGTCACGGCCGGCGCCGCCACCCCACCCCCCGGCGAGAACGCGGAGCCCGTGCCGGCGTCGGCAGAGCCCGAGGCCGGCGCCGAGCCGCGCGCCGGCGAGGGCGGCGAGCCCGTACCGGCATCCGCGGAGCCCGAGGCCGTTGCGAGGGCCAAGGGGGCCACCACCGAGGTGGAGCTGACGCGCCTGCAGCAGGCGGTCGCGCGGCGGATGGCCGAGTCGAAGGCCACGATCCCCGATTTCACGCTGGCGATCGACGTCGACATGGAGGACTGCGTGGCGCTGCGGGCGCAGCTCAAGCGTGTCGCCGTCGAGGGGGCCGCGCCGCCGCCCACCTACAACGACATGGTCGTGAAGGCCTGCGCGCTCGCATTGCGCGAGCATCCCCAGGCCAACGGCAGCTACCGCGACGGCAAGCTCCAACTGCATTCGCGCATCAACGTCGGTGTGGCCGTGGCCGCCGAGGGGGCGCTGGTCGTGCCGACGGTCTTCGACGCCGATTCGAAGGCGCTGGGTGAGATCGCGCGCGAGGCCCGTGCTCTGGCCGAGCGGGTTCGTGCCGCGACGATCACTCCGCCGGAGCTCGGCGGCGGCACCTTCACGGTCTCGAACCTCGGCATGTTCGGGATCCGCAGCTTCACCGCGATCATCAACCCTCCCCAGGCGGCGATCATGTCCGTGGGGGCGCTCGAACGTCGCGCCGTGGCCGCCGAGGACGGCTCGATCGCGGCGCGCCAGATGCTGACGTTGACGCTCGTCTGCGACCACCGCATCCTCTACGGCGCCGAAGCGGCTCGCTTCCTGGCTCGAGTGCGCGAGCTGCTGCAGACACCGGCCGCGCTGACGCTGTAGTCGACGACGGGCGTTGCGGTCGGGACCAAGCAGCCCACAAGTCGACGGGTGTCGAGCCCGGAGGAAGCGGCCTACAAGTCGTTCGGGGTCAGTCGGCGCTGCCTCGCAGCGGGTCGATCCAGTTGAGCCCCCTGAACCGCCCGAAGTCGTTGTCCGATGAACACAACGTCGCGCCGTGCTCGATCGCAAGCGCAGCGAGGTGCGCGTCGGTCGTGAGGTTGCCGCCGGCGCCGAGCGGAGCGAGCAGGTCGCGCAGCACCGCGGCATGGCGCTGCGTGGGGTGGACAACGGTGGCCGGCGGCTGATTCAGCCATTCCTGGACGAATCCGATCGCCTGTTCAGCGCTCAAGGGCACGTCGAACGCGGCGCGCCGCGTGCTCAGCCGGACGAATCCGAGCAGCGCCACCCACGCTAGGCCGAGGGTCTCAGAACCCGACAGCGCTTCCTCGAGCCAGTCGCGCGCGCGATCATGCAGCCGGGCTTCTGGTTCATAGGCGTAGAGAAGGAGGTTGACGTCGGGGATCTTCACTTGCCGAGTTCCCGCTTGCGCAGAATCTCTTCGTCCTCGATTTCCCCTGAGATCGCCAGCGCTTTGTCGATGTCGAAGCGCGCACCACGCAGAAGGGGCTTCACCTCGAATCGCTTGGGAGGTGCGCCCTGGGCTCCCAGCCCCGCCCGCACTGCGTCGTTGATCGCGACCTTGAACGAGACGCCCCGCTCGCGCATGGCCGCCCGCAGCCGCGCCTCCACATCGGGATCGAGCGTGACCGTCGTCCGCATCTGTAGCATCATAGCATCACTGATGCTGCTGTCATGATGCCTGCGCCGGCTGTCGATAGGCTGAGTCGAGTATGAGCAAGCACCGGCACCGGGGCGAGGAGATCTGGGTCTGTCACCTCGGCCTCGTCCCATACTCCGACGGAGTCGCGCTTCAGGAGACACTTCGTGCGCGGCGCCAAGCGGGCGAGATCGCGGACCTGTTGCTGCTGCTCGAGCACCCGCCCACCTACACGGTCGGTCGCCGTTCCGCCATCGAGGAGCTCCCCTTCCCCGAGTCCTTCTATGCCGCCAAAGGGATCGCCGTGCATCCCACCGACCGGGGCGGCCGGATCACCTACCACGGCCCGGGACAGCTCGTCGGTTACCCGATCATGGCGGTCGGCGACGTCCACCGGCACTTGCGTCTGATGGAAGCGGCCGTCATCTCTGCTCTGGGCGACGCTGGTGTCGCGGCGCGCTCGCGCCACGAGGAGGGGATCGACTACACGGGCGTTTGGGTGCAGGAGCGGAAGATCGCCTCGATCGGCGTGCACCTCTCGCGGGGCATCAGCACGCACGGCTTCGCTGTGAACGTCGAGAACGACCTGGAGCCGTTCTCCTGGGTCGTGGCATGCGGGCTCCCGGACGTCACGATGACCTCCCTGGCTGCCGAGACGGAAGGCGCACACCATCACGGCGCTTCGCCCGTCGCTGGAAGCGGGCAGGCCGGAGAGCGCATCGGCTGCTTTCGGAAGCGTGTGGCCCACGCCTTCTGCGAAGCGCATGGGCGCCGTCAGCGCATCGTCACGCCCACCCGCCTCGGCCTCTCAGCTGCGCAAATCCATCGCGGAGGCCCGGTAGGGCCGGAGCCGTTCAGATCCTCCCCCGCCGTCCCGCAGGTCGTGCCCGCATGAGCGCAACGCGCTCCCGCGCCAACCCGGGCGGCATGGACGTGTTGCGGGTGCTGGGCCCCGACGTGCGGCCTTTGCGCGAGCGCAAGCCGCCCTGGTTCAAGGTGCCGCCTCCGGGCGGCGAGCGCTACCGCGAGCTGACCGAGCTGATCCGCGAGGAGAACCTCCACACGGTCTGCCAGGAGGCCGCCTGCCCGAACGTGGGTGAGTGCTGGGAGCGCGGCACCGCCACCTTCATGATCCTCGGTGACACCTG
>DASWFM010000089.1:0-9178 GCA_036394235.1 Solirubrobacteraceae bacterium
CAACAACGTGTGGGCGGCGCTCGGCAAGCCCGTGTCGGTGATGAAGTACGGCGACCATCCCGAGTTCGGCCACCACATCGGCGGCTCCGACGCCTCGGGGATCGTCTGGAAGGTCGGCGCGGGCGTGACCCGCTGGAAGCCCGGCGACGAGGTCGTCGTGCACTGCAACCAGGCCTCCTATGAGGACCCCGAGGTCCATGGCCTGGACCCGATGGCAGCCCCCTCGCAGAAGATCTGGGGCTACGAGACGACCTGGGGGTCGTTCGCCCAGTTCAGCAAGGTCCAGGCTCAGCAGCTGCTCCCGAAGCCGGCGGCGCTGACCTGGGAGGAGTCTGCCTCCTATGGCCTCGTGTACTTCACCGCGTATCGCATGCTGCTCACCCGTTGCAAGCTCCAGGCCGGTGCCAACGTGCTGATCTGGGGCGCCGCCGGCGGCCTCGGCGTGTTCGCCACACAGATCTGCAAGGCGGCCGGCGCCAATTGCGTGGGCGTCGTCTCCTCCGCCGAGAAGGGCGAGCTCGTCAAGCGGCTCGGCGCGGTGGATTACATCGACCGGACCGAATTCGAGGGGATGATGCGCAAGGGCGGCGAGACGGCGGAGGAGGAGAAGGAACGCTTCAAGGTGTCCCTCGGCTTCGCCAAGCGCGTCAAGGAGATCCTCGGCGACGCTCCCGACATCGTCTTCGAGCACGTCGGCAAAGCGACCTTCCCGACCTCCGTCTTCACCGCCAAGACGTTCGGCAAAATCGTGATCTGCGCGGGCACCACGGGGATCGACCTCGACTTCAACGTCGCCTACCTGTGGATGCGACAGAAGGAGATCCTCGGCTCGCACTTCGCCAACGCCTATGAGTGCATGAAGGCCAACGAGCTGATCGAGAGCGGCTTGATCCGGCCGGTGCTGTGGCGCACGCTGGGCTTCGAGGGCGTCGCCGAAGCCCACCAGCTGATGCTCGAAAACAAGCACCTGGGCAAGATCGCGATCCTCGTCGGAGCGGAGGAGGAGGGCGGGGGCAGGACCGCCGATGGTCCCGGCGCGATCCGCGCCGAGGTCGGTGCCTGATGGCCGGCACGGTGATCATCCCCTGGTATGCGACGGGCTTCCGGGCCGACGGCTTCGAGGTGGATCTGAACGAGGTGGCGGCGGCGGCGCTGCGCTACGGCGCCGGCTCCTATGCCGTCTACCGCGCCCGGGACGACCGCTACAAGTTCCAGCAGTTCGCGGCCTTCGAGGAGTACATCGGCTGGGAACGCTACTGGGAAGGGGACGAGATGACCTACTTCCGCGCCGCCCACTCGAGCTGGTACCAGGTGCCCGTGATCTACGGCTGGTGGGACCTGACCGTCGCGGGTGCCGTCGCGCCCTCGCCCGTCGCCTCCGGGGCCAACGGCCACGACGGCAACGGCGCCGGGGTCGGCGAGAGCGCCTAGCTCCCGCCTAGCCCTGCTCGAGCGGCGCCATCGTCAGGCCCGCCCCCTTCAGCTGCTCCCAGTAGTGCTCCGCCGCCTCCTGGTGGCCGCTGTAGACGATCGCCCGGCCGGCCGAGTGGATCACGTTGGCGATCTCCATCCCGCGCTTGAGCGTGATGCCCGGGATGTAGGTCGCGAGCGTCCGCGCGACGTGGTCGAAGGTGTTGTGGTCGTCGTTCTGGACGATCACCCTCCAGGCCCCGCCGAGGCCCGTCCCGGGGCCCCCCACGCGCGGCACCTCGACGGTCTGCTCCATGGGCGGCAGGATAGAGCGAGCGGCGCGACCGTACAATTACGTCTGTGAGCTCAGAGCAATCGCCCCGCCTGCCCGAGCCGGATCGCCCCTGGATGATGCGCACCTATGCCGGGCACTCGACGGCGAAGGCCTCGAATGAGCTTTACCGCCGCAACCTCCAGAAGGGCCAGACGGGTCTGTCTGTGGCCTTCGACCTCCCGACCCAGACCGGTTACGACCCCGACGACGAGCTCGCCAGAGGGGAGGTCGGCAAGGTCGGCGTACCCGTGTCCCATCGCGGCGACATGGCTGCCCTGATGGACGGCATCCCGCTCGGCGAGATGAACACCTCGATGACGATCAACGCCACCGCCGCGTGGCTGCTGGCCCTGTACATCGTCGCCGCAGAGGAACAGGGCGTGGCCCAAGAACAGCTCCAGGGGACCACGCAGAACGACATCATCAAGGAGTTCCTGGCCAGGGGCACCTACGCGTTCCCGCCCGGCGCCTCGATGCGGCTGATCGCGGACATGATCGCCTACACCGTCGAGCACGTCCCGAAGTGGAATCCGATCAACATCTGCTCCTATCACCTCCAGGAGGCCGGAGCGACCCCGGTGCAGGAGATCGCCTACGCGATGAGCAACGCGATCGCCGTGCTCGACGCGGCCCGCGAGCGGGTCCCTGCGGAGCGCATGGAACAGGTCTTCGGGCGGATCTCCTTCTTCGTCAACGCCGGCGTGCGGTTCATCGAGGAGCACGCGAAGCTGCGGGCGATGTCGATCCTCTGGGAGGAGCTCGGCCGTGAGCGCTACGGCGTGACCGACGAGCGCCGCCTGCGCTTCCGCTACGGCGTGCAGGTCAACTCACTGGGCCTGACGGAGGCACAACCGGAGAACAACGTCCAGCGGATCGTGCTCGAGGCGCTCGCCGTGACGCTCGGCCGCGACGCTCGCGCGCGGGCGATCCAGCTGCCCGCCTGGAACGAGGCCCTCGGCCTGCCGCGTCCGTGGGATCAGCAGTGGTCGCTGCGCATCCAGCAGGTCCTGGCCTACGAAACCGACATCCTCGAGTACCCGGACATCTTCGAGGGCTCGAAGGTGATGGATGGCCTCGTCGCCGAGCTCCTCGAGGGCGCCCGCGCCGAGATCGCGGTCGTCGCCGAGCACGGCGGCGCCGTCGAGGCGGTGCCCTACATGAAGGCAGCGCTCGTCGACTCCCACCGCGAGCGGATCCGCCGCATCGAGTCCGGCGAGCAGGTCGTCGTCGGGCAGAACCGCTTCGTCGAGACCGAGGAGTCACCGCTCACGGCGGACGCCGAGGGAGGCATCCTCGTCGTGGACCAGGGTCTCGAGGCCGAGCAGATCGAGGCGCTCGGCCGGTGGCGTGCGGAGCGCGACCAGGGCGCCGTCGACGAGGCGCTCGCAAAGCTCGCCGCTGCGGCGCGCGAGCCGGACGGAGAGAGCAACCTGATGGAACCGACGATCGCCGCCGCCAGAGCGGGGGTCACCACCGGTGAGTGGGCGCGCGCGCTGCGCGACGTCTTCGGCAGCTACCGGGCCCCGACGGGTGTCGGCGAGGCGGCTGCGGCACCGCCCGACGCCGATCTCGCCGAGCTGCAGGGCGAGGTCGCGCGCCTGCAGGACAAGCTCGGCCGCCGGCCGAAGATCCTGGTCGGCAAGCCGGGCCTCGACGGGCACTCCAACGGCGCCGAGCAGATCGCGGTGAGGGCACGCGATGCAGGCATGGACGTTGTCTACGAGGGGATCAGGCTCACGCCCGCCCAGATCGCCGCCTCGGCGCTCCAGGAGGGCGTGCACGTGATCGGCCTCTCGATCCTCTCGGGCTCGCACCGCGAGCTGATTCCGGCCGTGATCGCCGCGCTGCGGGAGGCCGGCGTGAACGTGCCGGTCATCGTCGGCGGCATCATCCCCGAGCAGGACATCCCGTTGCTGCGTGCCGCGGGCGTGGCCGCCGTCTACACGCCGAAGGACTTCGACATCACCCGCATCATGCGCGACATCCTCGCGCTGCTCGCCGAGGAAGCCGACCGCGCACCCCTCGCCGTCGCCGGCGGGGCACCGCCGTCGTAGACGGTGGTCGGCGGGGCGTGAGCGGCGCAGGCTCGACGCTCGGCGCGCGCCTGCGCGAGCGCGACCTGGGCGCGGCCCCGGCGGCGCTGAACCTGCTGGAGAGCGGCTCCGCGAAGGACCGGGCGGAGCGCGCGGCGCTGCTCGCCGAGGTGTCCCCCGAGGCGCTCGGCGGCGAGGCGCCTGGCCACGTGATCGGCGTGACCGGCCCGCCGGGGGCCGGCAAGTCGACACTCCTCTCCGCGCTGATCCGCGCCTGGCGTGACCGCGGGCACACGGCTGCGCTGCTGGCGGTAGACCCGAGCTCGCGGCGCTCGGGTGGCTCCTTGCTCGGCGATCGCGCGCGGATCGAGTTCGACCCCGCGGACCGCGGCGTGCTGATCCGCTCGACCGCTGCGGGCGAGCGGCTCGGCGGTCTCGCCCGCGCCACCCGTGACGCCGCACAGGCGCTTGCCGCAGCCTTCGACGTGGTCGTGATCGAGACCGTCGGCGTCGGCCAGGCCGAGACGGACGTCGCCGACGTCGCCGACACCGTTGTCGTCGTCGTCCAGCCGGGCAGCGGCGACGTCCTGCAGTTCCTGAAGTCGGGGATCATGGAGATCCCCGACGTGCTGGTCGTGACGAAGTCCGACCTCGGCACGCTCGCGCTGCGAACCCGGCGCGACGTGGCCGCGGCGCTGCGTTCGCTGGGCTCCGCGACGACCGCGGTGCTCGCCGTGTCCTCCCTGCCACCGGCGAGCGGGATCGACGAGCTGCTGGGCGCCCTCGAAGCCCATCGCGACTCGCTCGACCTCGCGGCGCGACGCCTCCAGGCGCGCCGAGCAGGAGCGCTCGACGAGTTCATCGCCGAGCGCGGCGAGCGCGGCCTGCGTGCGCTCGGTGGCCGGCCGGGCGCCGAGCGCCTCCTCGCCGGGCAGCCGCGGCAGCTCGACACCGCGGCGCTCGTCGCCGCTCTCGAGCTGGCGAGCGAGGAGCCGCAGACGCCGTGAAACGCGACCTGCTCACGATGTTCGGGGCGTTCGTGCTCGCGAGCGCCCTGGCCGGCGCGCTCGGCGCGATCAACCTCGGCACGGCACTCGCCTTCGGCCAGATCGCGTTCGCGCTGGCAACCGTATACGTGCTGCTGCGTCGCTGAGGGCCGCTGCGCAGCCGAGTGCGTATGCTGGGCGCCCGATGGGGACGGGCTGCTTCATCTCGACCGGTCGCTCGCTGCCCGAGGCGGTCGAGCGTGTCAAGCTCGCCGAGTCGCTCGGCTTCGAGTCGGTCTACGTCACCCACGTCGCTGGCCGCGAGTCGCTGACCGTGCTGACCGTCTACGCCCAGGCGACCACCAGGATCCGGCTCGGCACCGGCGTGGTGCCGATCTACACACGCACGCCGGCGACGATGGCGCAGACCGCCGCAACGATCGACGAGTTGTCCGGGGGCCGTCTGACCCTCGGCCTCGGAGTCTCACACCGGCCGGTCGTAGAAGGCTGGCACGGCCAGACGATCGACCGGCCCGTGGCCGAGATGCGAGAGTACGCGACGATCGTGCGCTCGATCCTGAGCGGGGAGCCGCCCCCTCAGGGCGAGAAGTGGCAGACGGGATTCCAGCTGCTGGGGATCGAGAAGCGCCCGCAGCTGCCGATCTACATCGCCGGCCTGTCGCCCGCGATGCTGCGCCTCGCGGGCGAGATCGGCGACGGCGTGGTGCTGTGGTTGTGCAACCCGCGCTACATCGCCGAGGTCGTCGTTCCCGAGGTGACGGCGGGCCGAAAGCAGGCGGGCAAGAGCCTCGAGGGCTTCGACATCGTCGCCGCCGTGCCGGGCGCCGTCACGGACGACCGCGCCGCCGCCTACGAGGAGATGCGCCGCGACCTGATCCCCTATTTCGGGCTGCCCTTCTACAGGGCGATGATCGAGCGCACCGGATTCGCCGAGGACATCGCCTCCTACGATGCCGCGGCCGGGCACCTCGAGGCGATGCAGGCAGCGATCTCCGACGGCTTCCTCGACGAGCTGACCGCCGTCGGCAGCGATCAGGAGGTCCGCGAGGGTCTCGCGCGCTACCGCAACGCGGGCGCGGCCTCGCCGTGCATCGGGCCGATCCCGAAAACGGACTTCGGGCGCACCCTGCGCGCAGCGGCCGGCAGCTGAAAACGCCCGGGCATCGGCGCGTAAGCCGACGCCGCTCGTCAGACTCCGCACCGAGATGATCGTCCTGATCGGCTTCGCGATCCTCGCGGGAGCTGGCACGGCCCTGTCGCCGTGCGTCCTGCCCGTGCTGCCGGCACTTCTGTCCGCGGGCGGCGTCGGCGGTCGGCGCCGCCCGCTCGGCATCGTTCTGGGCCTCTCGATCACCTTCACGGTCACGATTGTCGGCCTCGCCAATGTCGTCGGCGGCGTCGGCCTCGGCAACGATCCGCTGCGCGACGTGGCGATCGTCGTGCTGCTCGCATTCGGCGTGGTGCTGCTGGCCCCCGGCCTCAGCGCGCGCCTGGAGGCGCCGCTGTCACGTCTCGCCCGTTTCGGGCCGCGCGACACGGGCGCCGGGTTCTGGTCGGGCTTGCTCGTCGGCGCCGCGCTCGGCTTCGTCTACACGCCCTGCGCGAGCCCGATCCTCGCCGCGGTGATCTCCGTGAGCGCCGCCTCGGGGCGCACGGTGGTGCTCGCGATCGCCTACGCCGCCGGCTCGGCCGTGGTGCTGCTGCTCCTGACGCTCGGCGGGCGATCGCTGTTCGATCGTGTTCGCCGCAGCGGCCGCGGCCCGGGACTGCAACGCGCGCTCGGCGCGATCATGGTCCTCACGGCGGTCGCGATCCTCACGAACCTCGACGTCAACTTCGACCAGTTCGTGGCGGAAAAGATCCCCGACGTGAACCTGACTGCGTCGCTCGAGTGCTCGCGCGGCGTGACCGGCCGCCTGCACGAAATCACGGGCCGACAGGCAAAGTTCACCCCCGCCAACGGCTCGTCCTCGTGCAAAGGCTCGGCCACCGCCGTCAAGGTCGCCGCCGTGGGCGCGCCTCAGTCCACCCTGCTCGCCGCGGCCCACACGCTGCCCGCGCTCGGGCCGGCGCCCGAATTCACGGGCACGGAGGACTGGTTCAACACGCCCGGCAACAGGCCGCTTGCGCTGCCGTCACTGCACGGTCACGTCGTGCTCGTTGACTTCTGGACCTACACGTGCATCAACTGCATCCGCACATTGCCGTATCTGAAGGCATGGGACGCGGCCTATCGCGGCGACGGGCTGACGGTCGTCGGCGTCGAGACGCCGGAGTTCGCCTTCGAGAAGGACGCCGCCAACGTGCGCAACGCGATCGGCCAGTTCGGGCTGCGCTATCCCGTCGTCCAGGACAACGAAATGGGCACCTGGAACGCATATGGCAACCAGTACTGGCCCGCCGACTACCTGATCGACGCCCAAGGCCAGGTCCGCTACGCGGCGTTCGGCGAGGGCGACTACGCCAAGACCGAAACGGCGATCCGCGCCCTGCTGGCAGAAAAAGGCAGCCATGTCGGCGGACGCGGACGCCCGGCGGGCGTGGTCGCGCCCTCGCACCTGACGACGCCCGAGACGTACGTCGGCACGGCGCGTGCCGAAGGCTGGCTGCACCAGCCGAAAGCCGGGCTGCACGACTACGGCGGCCCCGTCACCGCCGACCCGACGCTCAACCAGTTCGTGCTCAGCGGCCGCTGGCAGATCGCCGAACAGCCGGCCACGACGGTGGCCTCGGCCGGCATCGACGTCGAGTTCCAGGCGCGCCACGTCTATCTCGTGCTCAGCTCACGGGGGGAACGACCGCTGCCCGTGCAGGTACTGCTCGACGGCAAGCCGATCACCGCCGCCGACGCCGGCCCAGACGTGCACGGAGGCGTCGTGATGGTGCGCCGCCAGCGCCTCTACTCGCTCGTTTCGCTGCCCGCGGACCGGCGCGGTCACCTGTCTCTGCGCTTTGCGCCCGGCGTAACCGCATACGCGTTCACGTTCGGGTAGCGCGTCGAGGCCGCTGTCGGCTCGCACGGTCTGCCTACAATGCTCGTCATGGAGGGCTCGATGGCCGAGACCAGTGCACGCAGTTGGCTGCGCTGCTACCGCTGCTGGTCGCAGGATCTCGAGGTGCAGGTTCACTACGAGGGGATCCACAAGATCGACCCCGACACGGGCGAGCGCGCGGAAGTCGTGGACGAGCTGCAGGAGGCCGTGGTGCAATGCCTGGACTGCATGCACGACCAGCCTCATCTGGGCTTCAACAACGGACGCGTCGAGCCGATCGAGGATCGCTGGGAACGGATGATCGCCGGCACCCCCTGGGTCGCCTCCTGCACGGTCACCGTCGACTCCGAGGACGTCGAGAGCTGCTCGGGTCCCGAGGCCGGCGACGCGCTCTCCTACGCCGCCTTCGGCGAGCACGGCGTGCGGGAGTTCTTCACGCACGTCCGCTTCCACAAGCACGAAGACGACGCCAGGATCATCGTGCACCTGCTGGTCGAGCTGTACGCGCGGTCCCTGGAGGAGGCAACCGACGTCCTCGAGTCCTCCGCCCGGGGCGGCTTGACCATCACCTCGCTCGCCGAGGAGTCCCGCCCGCCGGCCGCCGCCGGCGAGACCCACCGCGACTAGGTCACCGACCAGCCCCGCCTTCAGTTGGCGGGCGCTCCTGCCGATGCCGTGTAAAGGCAGCCCATCGGGGCAACGAGGCTGGTGTGGACACGACAATCAAGGTACTGATCGCGGATGACCACCCCCTGATCCTGCAGGGGCTGCGCCGCACGCTCGAGGCGTGCGAGGACATCGAGGTCGTCGGCGAGGCACGGGCCGGAAACGAGGTGCCGGCGTTGGTGCAGCGGCGGGCGCCCGACGTGGTGCTGCTGGACCTCCGCATGCCGGGCCTCGACGGCATCAGCTGCGTGCGCGAGATCAAGGCCGCCGCCCCCGGCGTGAAGGCCGTGCTGCTGACCGCCTCGGAGGACCGCGAGGCGATCGAGGCGGCGATCGAGGCGGGCGCCAGCGGCTACGTGCTGAAGAGCGTCAACGCGCTCGACGTGCCGGCGGTCGTGCGCCAGGTGGCAGCCGGCTACTCGATGTTCCACACGCCCGCGAAAGGCAGTCCCGGCGAGGGACCGGACGACGCAGGCAGACCGTCGCTGACCGCGCGCGAGGCGACGATCCTCGAAGCGGTCGCAGGAGGGAAGACGACGAAGACGATCAGCGGCGAGCTGTGGGTCAGCGAGCACACCGTCAAGTTCCACCTCACCAACATCTATCGCAAGCTCGGCGTGTCAAACCGCAGCGGCGCAGTCCGCTATGCCTACGAGCACGGTCTCCTCGCCGGGCGCGACTGAGCTTCAGCCCCGCCGCGCGGAGCCACTCGCGTTGCCGGCCGCGCCGGCCCCC
>DASWFM010000090.1:0-3380 GCA_036394235.1 Solirubrobacteraceae bacterium
GACGGCGCAGGAGCGGGCGAACAGTTCGCGACCTGCCTGCTCCTGGGCGTTGAGATGGACGCCGCCGACGCCAACACTCGCCTTGTGGTCTTTGTTGAAGGCCACGACGATCGCCGGGACCGACAGGCCGAAGCCGAACAGCACGATCACGCCGATCGTCACGAGTCGGCGGCTGACTGTCGATTCCGTGTGCAGCGCAGCGCGCGCGCCGCGCGGCCCGCCGCGCATCGCGACGAAGAAGACGCCGAGGCCGACCAGCACCCAGATGAGCACGACTGCAATGACCATGCGGGTCGGAAATCTACCGGCTCGCGAGGAGGGAGGGCTGCCGCCAACGGTCGTCCTCTTCTCATCCCCCCTTTATCCGGCACGAAGCTGCGCCGCTACCCTCAAACGAGGGCCCATCCACCGTTGAAAGGGACTCTCGGTCGTGAACTTGCTCCGGCGAATATCTTTTACCCGCCTTTTGCTCCTGCTGGGGGCGACTGGCGTGATCGGCATCTCCGCGACGGCCCTCGCGCTCGCGCTCGGCACAGGCCCGACGCCACCCGCGAAGCCGCTCGCCCAAGCCGTCCACGACGCCCTGGCCGGCGGAGCAGCGACCCCCGTGCAGGGCTACAGCGCCTCCGTGAAGCTCACCGACCACCTCGTCGAAGGCGCCGAACTGGCAGGCGGCGGAGGCGGTGGACAGGGTGGCCTCGCGTCCAGCCCGCTGCTGGACGGCGCCTCGGGGCGTCTATGGGTCAGCAAGGACGGCCGCATGCGCTTGGAGCTGCAGGCCGAAAAGGGCGACACGCAGATCGTCTACGACGGCCACACGGTGACGATGTACGACGCCTCCAGCAACACGATCTACCGTTACACCCCGAAGTCCGGCGAATCCTCCGGAGGCGGGTGGACGGGCTATGCACCGCTCTCGGAGAAGCACGCGAACGGTACGGAGCCGGGAAGCGAAGTGCCCTCGGTGGCCAAGATCGAAGAAGCGCTCGCCGAAGCTCGCAAGCACGCAAAGCTCTCTGAAGCCACGCCCACGGACGTCGCGGGCCGGCCGGCCTACACCGTGCGCGTTTCGCCGAACGAAGCCGGCAGCCTGCTCGGCGGAGCGGAGCTGTCCTTCGACGCGGACAACGGCCTGCCGCTGCGCACTGCCGTGTACTCCTCCACGAGCTCCGCCCCGGTGATCGAACTGGCGGCCGGCGAAGTCTCCTACGGCCCGGTCGATCCCTCGATCTTCACGATCACGCCTCCCTCCAACGCCAAGGTCGAAGAACTGACGATCACCCACGACACGTCCTCCAAGCCGGGCGCGGACTCCTCCAAGCCCACCGTCACGACTCACGGCAAAGGCGTCAGCGCGATCGCGGTGCTGCAGGCGAAGAGCTCGGGCAAGGGCGCCCCGTCGAGTCTCGAAAGCCTGCCCAAGGTCAAGATCGGCAGCGCGACCGCCAGCGAGCTCAGGACCGAGTTGGGGACGATCCTGACGTTCGAGCGGGGCGGCGTCCGCTACGTGCTGGCCGGAGCCGTGCAGCCTGCCGCCGTAGAGGCGCTCGCCAGAGGCCTGTAGGTGAGCGCCGACACGGCGGGCGCTGAAGCCCCGGTCCGTGCGCGGGGGCTCGTGAAGCGCTACAAGGAGGTGCTCGCGGTCGATCACATCGACCTCAACGTGGACCCGGGCGACGTGTACGGCTTCCTCGGACCGAACGGGGCCGGCAAGACGACCACGCTGCGCATGGCCCTCGGCCTGATCATGCCCACCGAGGGCACCGTCGAGCTGTTCGGGCGAGACCCGATCCGCGAGGGCGCTCGGGCGCTCGAGGGCGTCGCCGGCTTCGTCGAGGCACCCCGCTTCTACCCCTACCTGACGGCCCGCAAGAACCTCGAATTGCTGGCCGCGCTGGACGGCGACGGAGCGCGGAACCGGATCGGCGAGGTGCTCGACATCGTCGAGCTCACCCCGCGGGCGGGACATCGCGTGGGCGGTTTCTCCCACGGCATGCGCCAGCGCCTCGGCATCGCCGCGGCGCTGCTGCGCCGCCCCCGCCTTTTGATCCTGGACGAGCCCGCGACCGGACTCGACCCAGCCGGAATGCGCGACATGAGGCTCCTGATCAGGCAGCTGGCCGACGACGGCATCACCGTGCTGCTCTCGAGCCATCAGCTGCCGGAGGTCCAGGAGCTGTGTGACCGCGTCGCGATCGTCGATTCGGGGCGCGTCGTCTACGAGGGAGCCCTTGCCGACCTGCGCCGCCAGGGCGGGGCGGGCTACCGGCTGCGCACCACCGACGACCGGCGGGCCCGGCAGCTCGCCGAGGAGCAGCCCGGCATCGACCAGGTCCGCGCCGCCGAGGACGCCATCGAGTTCCAGGCCGACGAGGGACATGTCGGCGAGCTGACTCTCGCCTTGGGCCGCAACGGCATCGGGATCCTGGCCCTGGCGCCGGAACTGGCGACCCTCGAGGATCTCTTCTTCAGGCTCACCGAAAGCGCGGGCGACCGGGACGCCGCTGCCGCCCGAGACGCCGCGGAGCGCGAGCTGGTGAGCGCGCCGTGAGCAGCGTCTCGGCTGCCCCCCCACTCCGCGCCGGCTCCCTGGCCGCTACCCGGCGTCCCTCCACGCTCACCGTCTACCGCTGGGAGCTGCGCAAGCTCATCTCGCAGAAGCGGACCTACCTGGGCTTTGCGCTCGTCTGTGCCCTACCGCTGATCTTCGTGATCGTCGAAAACGTCCACCAGAGCCAAGGCCACCGCGACAACATCTTCGCGACCCAGATTGCCCAGTCCGGCCTCGCCACGCCGGTGCTGATGCTGCTCTTCCTTTCCGTCTTCATGCTGCCTGTCGTCGCTTCCCTGGTGGCCGGCGACATCGTCGCCAACGAGGACGGCAACGGCACGCTGAAGACGATCCTCACCCGCTCCGTGGACCGCGGCCAGGTCTTCGCCGCCAAGGCCCTCGCGGCGATCACCTACGCGGCCTGCGCCGTCTTCCTCTCGGCCGCCGTGTCCACCGTCGCCGGGGTCCTCTCGTGGGGCTTCAACAGCATCACAACCTTCTCCGGGACGGTCGTTTCGGCCCCCAAGGGCCTGCTGCTCGTCGTCGCGGCGAACCTCGTCTACATGATCCCCCTGCTGACCGTGGCGAGCTTCGGCGTGATGCTCTCGACGGTCACACGCAACAGCGCCGCATCGGTCGTGGGAACGATCGGCTTCGTGATCCTGCTCTTCATCATCGGCCAGATCCCCGGTCTCGAAGGTCTCCACCCGTACCTCCTCAACGAACAGTTCGAGAACTGGCACGGCCTCCTGCGCACCCCCACCGACTGGGCGCCGATCGCACACTCCGCCTGGGTGTGCGCCCTCTACGCGGTACCCAGCCTGCTCGC
>DASWFM010000091.1:0-10636 GCA_036394235.1 Solirubrobacteraceae bacterium
GCTGCTGCCGTACGTGAACGAGGGCGGTCGTGACGACGGTCCTCGGCGCGGCCGGGACAGGGACTAGGCGCTCGCCTCGATGCCGGAAGCGATCCTTCTCAAGGACGTCGAGGAGCTCGGCGAGCAGGGCAAGGTGGTCGACGTCTCCAAGGGCTACCTGCGCAACTATCTGATCCCGCGCAAGCTCGCCCAGCCCGCCACGAAGGGTGCGATCGAAACGATCCGCCAGCGCCAGGCGGCCGAAGAGCGCGCCGCCCGGGAGGCGGTCGAGAAAGCCCAGGAGAACGTCAACCTGCTGAACCGCACGGTGCTGACGATCCCCCAGCAGGCCGGCGCGGACGGGCGCCTGTTCGGTTCGGTCACGGCGCAGGACATCGCCACGGCGATCCGCGAAGCCCGTGGCCTGCGGATCGACAAACGCAACGTGCACATGCCCGAGCCGATCAAGAACGTGGGCACGTACATGGTCGTCGTCGATGTCGTCGACGGCGTCACCGCGACCATCAAGACGATGGTCGTCGCGAAGAAATGACGCTGCGCACCTGAGCCGATCGTCCCGTGCCGCCGACGCGGCAGGGGGACGAGTCGTCTCAGGCGCTTCGCTTACCGAAACAGAAGGCCCCGCGAGTGTTGTCTGCATGCGAACATTTGTTCGGTCCGGCGGCTCCGGGACACTTCGGGACATGTCCGTCGCGCCGCCGCGGATCGCGTGCTCGCCCTCGCTCCTCGCCTCTCCGAGAGGACGATCATTTTCATGCCGCATTTGCGGGAACGGCCTCGGGACCGGCCGTCCGGCGACCCTAAACTCGCGCATCTAGATGAGCGCAGTCTCGACATCCAACGGCGTCTCCCAGTCCCCCGGCGGAGCGATCGCCCCGCCGCACAACCTCGACGCCGAGCAGTCGGTGCTCGGCGCGATCCTGCTCTCTGACCGCTCGCTGTATGCCCTGGTGATCGAAGAGGGCCTGCGCCCGGAGGACTTCTACCGGGAGCGGCACGCGACGATCTACGAAGCGATGCTCGCGCTCTACAACGAGAGCGAGCCGGTTGACGTGCTGACGGTGACGGACCGCCTACGCCAGATGAACAAGCTGGCGGATGCCGGCGGCCAGGCGGCAGTCGACGAACTCACGGGCGTCGTGCCGGCGGCCGGTCATGCCCGCCGCTACGCACAGATCGTCCGCGAGAACGCCCTGCTGCGGCGGCTGCTGAAGACCTCCTACGTGATCCAGGAGAGCGTGCTGGGACACGAGGCCCCGCCGCGGGAGCTGGTCGAGCAGGCCGAGAAGGCGATGCTCGAGGTGGCCCGCGACGATCGCCAGCAGGACTTCCGGGCGATCGAGGAGGTGCTGCACGAGGAGCTCGACAAGCTGCACCGCCTGTCGCTGGAAGGCACCTCGCTGACCGGCACGCCGTCGGGCTTCAAGGACCTCGACGAGATCACAGGCGGCTTCCAGCCCGGCAACCTGATCATCATCGCGGCCCGCCCCGCGATGGGCAAGAGCGCCCTGGTCTGCAACATCGCCGAGAACGCGGCGGTCGACCACAACAAGCCCGTCGCCCTGTTCTCGCTGGAGATGGCGGAGGCCGAGCTCGCGCAGCGCTTCGTCGCCTCCCAGGCGCGCATCAAGGGCGAGGAGCTGCGCAAGGGCCGCGTGTCCGAGCAGCGCTGGCCGAAGATCCTGACCGCCTCCCAGCGCCTCGCGGCCTCGCCCTTGTGGGTCGACGACTCCAGCGACGTAGGGATGCTCGAGATACGCGCAAAGGCGCGCCGTCTGCACAGCCAGTGCGAGGGCGGCCTCGGGCTGATCATCATCGACTACCTGCAGCTGATGCGCACAGACAGTCGCTACGACAGCCGCGTCACCGCCGTGGGCGAGCTGAGCCGGGGGCTGAAGATCCTCGCGCGCGAGCTCGGCGTGCCCGTGATCGCTCTTTCACAGCTGAGCCGCGCCGTGGAGACGCGGCCGGACAAGAAACCCCAGCTCTCGGACCTGCGCGAGTCGGGGAACCTCGAGCAGGACTCCGACCTGGTGATGTTCATCTACCGCGATGAGTACTACGACGAGGACTCCGAGCGCCCCGGCGAGGCCGACCTGATCATCGCCAAGCATCGCAACGGGGCCGTCGGCAAAGTCACGCTGACCTTCCAGAAGGAGTACCCGAAGTTCATGAACTACGCCGGCGAGCGTTACGCGCAGTGAGCGGCGAGGAGATCGACCGAATCGTCGAGGAGCTCCCGCGGGTGCGCGACCTGCGACCTGCCGGCGCCACTTCCAATGGGAGCGGCTGCGTGCTGAGGATCTGCGACGGCAGCGGCTTCGTGGTGGACGAGGAGACGAATACGGCAAGCGACTGCGAGTGCCGCGCCGCGCGCATCGCGGGGGCCCGCACCCGCAGCCTCGAGGGACGGATCCCTCGCCGCTACCGGGGCGTGTCGTTCGACCGCCCCCCGGTGAGCGACATCGCACGCACCGCCCCTGACCAGATCCATGCGGTGCGGCGATACATCCAGGACATCGGCGAGAACCTCGACTCCGGCCGCGGCCTGTGGCTGTGGGGTGACGTCGGCACCGGCAAGACGACGCTCGCGATGCTCGTCTCCAAGGCGGTGATCGACGCCGGCCGGTCGGTGGCGATCTACTCGCTTCCCCGCCTGCTGAACCTGCTGCGGGAGTCGCTGGAGTCGCCCGGAGGCCTGCTCGACCTGCTCGACCGGCTGGGGGCCGTCGACCTGCTGCACATCGACGACCTCGGCGCCGAGAACCAGACCGACTGGGTACTCGAGCAGCTCTATTCGATCGTCAACGCCCGCTACGAGGCCCAGCGGTCGATCATCGCCACCACGAACCTCCCGCCCGACGAGCTCGGCGAGCATCTCGGGGAGCGCACCGTCTCGCGGCTCGTGGAGATCTGTGGCGACCCGATCACGCTCGCGGGCGAGGACCGGCGGCGCGAGTACCCGATCGATCCCGCCAGCTTCGCCCCGCGTCCGGCCTGATCGCCGGCGTCGCCCTCACCGCCCCGCGTCCGGCCTGATCGCACGTGTCGCCCTCATCGCTCCGCCTCCGGCGTAACCGCCCCCGGGCGCAGCGCCGCCGCTCCCTAAACTGACCCCCTCATGCCGGGAATAGTCGTGGTAGGCGCCCAATGGGGCGATGAGGGCAAGGGCAAGATCACCGATCTCCTGGCCGAGCACGGCGACGCCGTCGTGCGCTTTCAGGGCGGCAACAACGCCGGCCACACGATCGTACGCGGCGACCAGGAGTGGAAGCTGCACCTGATCCCCTCGGGGATCCTCTATCCGGGCAAGCGCTGCGTGATCGGCAACGGCGTGGTGATCGACCCCCGGGTGCTGATCGAGGAGCTCGACGCGCTGCGGGCCCGGCGGGTCGACGTCGGCGGCCTGCGGATCTCCGCCAATGCCCATCTGATCATGCCCTACCACCTGCTGCTCGACTCCGCCGGCGAGGCGAAGCTCGGCAAGCTCCAGATCGGTACGACCCGCCGCGGCATCGGCCCCTGCTATGCGGACAAGGCCGCACGGCTCGGCATCCGCGTGCAAGACCTGCTCGACGAGAAGATCCTGAAGAAGAAGATCGTCGCCGCGATGGAGCCCAAGCGGCTGTCGCTGCGGCCCTTCGAGAAGGACCCCGCGCTCGACCTCCGCACGATGACCGAGGAATACCTGATCTTCGGCCACCGCCTCGAGCAGCACATCGCGGACACCTCGAAGCTGATGTGGGAGCTGCTCGATGAAGGCGCCACCGTGATCCTCGAGGGCGCCCAGGGCGCGATGCTCGACATCGACCACGGCACCTATCCCTTCGTCACCTCCTCGAATCCTCTCGCCGGCGCAGCCTGCGTCGGCACCGGCATCGGTCCCAAGGCGATCGAGGAGGTATGGGGCATCTCCAAGGCCTACACGACCCGCGTCGGCGCCGGCCCCTTCCCGAGCGAGCTCCACGACGAAATGGGCGAGACGATCCGCGAACGAGGAGGCGAGTTCGGCACTACCACGGGACGTCCGCGCAGAACCGGCTGGCTGGACCTCGTCGCGCTCCGCTACGCGGCACGCCTGAACACGATGACCGCGCTCGTCGTGACGAAGCTCGACGTCCTCTCGGGCTTCGACCGCATCAAAGTCTGCACCAGCTACCGGGGCGCGGAAGGGGCGGAGTTCGAGGACTTCCCCTATCACCAGACGGTCCTTCATCACTCAGAGGCCGAGCTCACCGAGCTGCCCGGCTGGAGCGAGGACCTGGGCGAGTGCCGCACACTCTCCGACCTCCCCCAGGGCGCCCGCGAATACCTCGACTTCATCGCAGAGCACACCGGCGCGCCCGTCGCTCTGATCGGCGTCGGGCCCGGCCGCGAGCAGGTGATCTGGACCGAGGCGGGCCAGCAGACCGTGATCGGCGCGGCGGCGGCGCCCTCGGCGGCGGGCGCCTAGCGTTCCCGCGTCGCTCGGGCGCTAGCCCGGTGTCGTCGTCCCATAGATGGCGCTCAGCCAAATCGGCAAGAGCACCTCGAGCAACCGCTCCTCGGCCAGCGCCGGTGCTTCGCCCGTGAAGGCCGCATACAGCACGCGCTCGTTCATCGACACCAGCGCCACCGCGAGGTCGCGAGCGAGCACGCCCTCGGGCGCGGCCCCGCGGGCGCGCTCGGCTTCAATCGCCGCGGCCGTGTCGTCGACCCAGCTCTCCATCACCCCTGACCACAGCTCCCTCGCCTCGGCGCTGACCGCACGGATCTCGGCCCCCGCGAGGGCTACGGCTCGATGTGCGCCGAAGACCCCGAAGATCGTCTCGAGGCCTTCCCGCCAACGCGCCGCCGGGTCCTCCGCGAGATGCTCGAGCACCTGCGCCCGCCCCGAGTCGGCCTCCGCCACGAGACGATCGATCAGCGACAGGAAGACGGCCTCCTTCGAGGGGAAGTAGAAGTAGAAGCTCGGGCGGGAGATGCCCGCGCCGCGGGCCAGGTCATCTACGGAGATCTGCTGCGGCGAGCGCTCCTCGAGCAGCCGCTCGGCCGTCGCGAGGATCGCGGACTCCCGCTCCTCGCCGCTGACCCGCGCCGCGCGCCGGCTGCGGCCAGCCCCGCCGGCGGCGCCTGCCCTCGCTGCGGATTGGGTGGCTGTCGCGCGGGAGCTCATCGGCTCCGCCACTATACCCTCGCAGGCCACCTCGTTCAACACAGTGTTGACAGGACCGACGCGACGTTGATAACGTGGGCGCCGTGGTCAGCGAGTCGACGCCCTCACAGCCGGTTGCGCTGCCGCGGCACGTCGACGTGCTGATCGTCGGCGCCGGCCTGTCGGGCATCGGTGCGGCCTGCCACCTTCGCCGCCACTGCCCGGAGCGGACCTTCGCGATCGTGGAGTCGCGCGGTGCGATCGGCGGCACCTGGGATCTGTTCCGCTACCCGGGCGTCCGCTCGGACTCGGACATGTTCACGCTCGGCTACTCCTTCAAGCCCTGGCGGGAGGCGCAGGCGATCGCCGACGGCGGGGCGATCCGCAGCTATATCCGGGAGGCCGCCCAGGAGCACGGCGTCGGCGAGCGGATTCGCTTCCACAGCCGCGTGCGCGCCGCCGAGTGGTCCTCCGAGCCGGCCCGCTGGACGGTGGAGATCGAGCACACCGACAGCGGGGAGCGCTCGACGATGACCTGCAACTTCCTGTTCGGCTGTACCGGCTACTACCGCTATGAGCAGGGCTACACCCCCCGCTTCGAGGGGGTGGAGCGCTTTGGCGGCGAGATCGTCCATCCCCAGCACTGGCCGGAGGACCTGGACTACAGCGGCAAGCAGGTGGTCGTGATCGGCAGCGGCGCGACGGCGGTCACGCTGGTGCCGGCGATGGCGCCGCAGGCCGCGCACGTGACGATGCTGCAGCGCTCCCCCAGCTATGTGCTGGCAGTGCCGAACCGCGATCCGGTCGCGGCGCTCGCCCGCCGCATGCTGCCCGAGCGCATCGCCTACTCGCTCGTACGCTGGAAGAACGTGATGCTGGCGATGGGCCTGTTCAAGCTCAGCCGCCGCGCACCGGACCTGATGAAGCGACTGTTGCGCAGGAGCGCCGAACGGCGCCTGCCGGCCGGCTATGACCTCGACACCCATTTCAAACCCCGCTACTCCCCTTGGGATCAGCGCATGTGCTTCGTCCCCGACGGCGACATGTTCGAGGCGATCTCGGAGGGCAGCGCCTCGGTCGTCACCGGCGAGATCGACACCTTCACCGAGACGGGACTGCGCTTGAGCGACGGAAACGAGCTGACCGCCGACGTGATCGTGACGGCGACGGGCCTGAACCTGATGGCGCTCGGGGACATCGATGTGACCGTCGACGGTCGCCCCGTCGACCTCGCGGAGACGGTCGGCTACAAGGGCATGATGCTCAGCGGCGTGCCGAACATGGCGCTGACCCTCGGCTACACGAACGCCTCGTGGACGCTGAAGGCGGACCTCGTCAGCGAGTACGTCTGCCGGCTGCTGAACCACATGGCCGAGCGCGGCTACGAGCGCTGCATGCCGCTCGCACCCGACCCATCGCTGCCGACCGAGCCTTTCCTGGACCTCAAATCGGGATACGTGCAGCGCTCGCTCCATCTACTGCCGCGCCAGGGCGCGATCGCGCCGTGGCGGCTCAACCAGAACTATCCGCTCGACGTTCGCCTGCTCCGCCGGGGAGCGCTCGAGGATGCCGGCATCGAGTTCTCCTCGCGGGCCACTGCGGCGCCGCCGAGCTCAGAGCCGGCGCTGGCAGCGTGAGTCACTGCTGGTGCAGCGTCTCGCCCGCCTCGAGCATCGCGACGAATGCCGCCAGCCGCCGTGCGCGGGTCTCCGGCCGCTTGGCCTGATCCAGCCGGTACAGGATCGAGTATCGGTTCTGGGCGCTGAGGGTCGTGAACGCCGCGGCAGCGTCAGGTCGCGCGTCGAGCTCCCGCTGCAGGTCCGCGGGCACCACCGACTCGCGCTGCGGCGCGTAGGCGCGCTCCCAGCGGCCGTCCGTGCGGGCGCGCTCGACCTCGGCGTGCCCCGCCGGCGTCATCCGCTTCGCAGCGATCAGCGCCTCGGCCTTCTCGCGATTGATCCTTGACCACGGGCTGCGCGCCCGCCGCGGCGTGAAGCGCTGCAGGAAGCGCAACTCGTCGAGGCGCTCGCGGCGGCCGTCGATCCACCCGAAGCAGATCGCGTGTTCGAGGACCTCGGGATAGCGGACACTCTCGATGCCGCTCGCCTTCTTGGCGATCGAGAGCCACACACCCGGCGCTGTGCTGTGATTCTCGGCGAGCCACGCACGCCAGTCCTGCTCCGAGGCGAAGGACAGCACGGGGAGGCCGTCGGCACCGTCCATCGCTCGCAGCCTAGTCCGCCGGCGGCAGGGATCAGGCGGCGCGGGCCGCGCCCGCGCCCGCCAACCGCAGGCCCTGTGCGTGACCAGCCGCGATCACCGCTGCGCGGCGCGAGCGGCTCATCAGGTTCACCCCCATCGCGCCGGCGCTCGCCTCGTCGGGGTTGATCGTGCGGACATGAGCGCCGCGATGGCGCAGCGCGAGCGCCTCGCTGCTCGCCGCACCACGCGAGATCGGCCCGATCGCGCCCACCAGGGCGCCGCGTGAGGGACGCAGCGAGCCCGTCGGGTTCAGGCACAGCACCCGCTCGCCCCGCCCGGCCGGCACCGCGTCCATGTTCGTCGGGCTCCAGGCGCCGCCGTCGACGTATTCGCGGGCGCCGATCGAAACGGGAGAGAACACGCCGGGGATCGCGCAGGACGCGAGCACCGCCTGGGCGACGGTCGCACTCGGCGCGCCGGGGCTGCCGAAGATCACGCGGCGGCCGCTCTCCAGCTCGACCGCCGCGATCAACAGTCGCCCGTCGAAGACCGGAGCGGCAGCATCGATGATGCGCCCGAGCTCGGCCATCGAGCGCTCGCCGCGCGGGACGCGTCGCAGCATCGCCCGCCGCAGCATCGCTCCGCCGCCGGCCGTCGAGTTGAGGGCGAGCGAGGCCAGCGGCGCGGCGGCCGCGCCGCCCAGCTCGAGCGCCGCGGCCAGGGCGCCGTTTCGACCACTCGGGGGAGCGTCATCCTCTACGCCCGCCGCGGACGCGAGCCCCTCGCCCGCGAGCTCCAATCGCGACGCCGGGTCGATGCCGGCAGCCAGCGAGGCGGCGACGATCGAGCCCGCCGAGGTGCCGAGCATAAAGCGCGACCCGCGGGCGTCGAATCCGCCGCCCTGTGCGATCCCCGCCAGCACCGCCGAGAGCCACGCCTCGCCGAGCACGCCCCCACCGCCCAGCACGAGCGCGTCGGGCGGCGTCGAGTCCAAGTTGGCCATCCGCTAAGGGTAGCCTGGGCCGCACCTGCAACCTTGGGCTTAAGAGGCCCTCTGCAGTCGGCCGGCCACCGGAGGCTGCCCCGTCAGCTGCGCAGGAACAGCTTGACACTCCTGCGGCGCGCGAATAGGGTGCTCGGGACCGGGCGGAGGGGGCTCCGTGTGAAAAAGGGGGGTCGCGGCGCCGAGCGCGAAGCGGTCCCGCGCAAGCGAGACACGGAGGGATCATGAGCGCACGTACGA
Source organism: Solirubrobacteraceae bacterium (assembly GCA_036394235.1). Classification (GTDB taxonomy): domain Bacteria; phylum Actinomycetota; class Thermoleophilia; order Solirubrobacterales; family Solirubrobacteraceae; genus Palsa-744. The sequence continues at coordinate 8,580 of DASWFM010000091.1, forward strand.
GGCTGTCCGGGCGGTTGAGGCTGCTGATCTGCGGAATCCTGTTCGGGCTCGCGATGCTGGCGCCTGTCGGCACGGGCACGGCGAGCGCGGTCGAACCGTGCCCTGCCGGCACGTATTCGGAAAGCGGCTCCACGCCATGCACCGCGGCCAGCCCCGGTCACTACGTTGCGGGCACGGGCAGCAAATCCCAGACGCTGTGCCCTGTCGGCGCCTTCCAGCCGAACTTCGGCGCCGCCGTATGCATCTCCGCCCAGCCGGGCTTCTACGTCTCCTCCCCGGGACAGGCCGCCGAGAACGCATGCCCCGCCGGCGCCTACCAGCCCAACAGCGGCGCGTCGTCCTGCCAGACAGCGCAACCGGGCCACTACGTTCCTTCCGCGGGCTCCAGCAGCCAGACGTCCTGCGTCGCCGGCAGCTACCAGCCGAACTTCGGGTCCGCAAGCTGCTTCTCTGCGACCGCGGGGCACTACGTCGCCTCCTCCGGGCAGAGCTCCCAGTCGGCCTGCCCGGCGGGCAGCTACCAGCCGAACTCCGGCTCGACCGCGTGCTTCTCCGCGACCGCCGGCAACTACGTCCCGGCGAGCGGTGAAGCGGCCCAGACGGCCTGTCTCGCCGGCTACTACCAGCCCGCGACGGGGCAGATCTCCTGCATAGCCGCCGGCGAAGGCAACTACGTGCTCGGAACGGGTCAGACCGCGCAGACGCCGTGCCCGGCCGGCTCCTACGAGCCGGCGACCGCGGCCAGCGCGTGCACGCCGGCGTCGGCCGGCAACTTCGTCTCCTCGACGGGTCAGAGCGCGCAGACGCCCTGCGCCGCGGGCAGCTACCAGCCCGAAGCCGGAGAATCGTCCTGCCTGGAAGCGCAGGTCGGCTACTTCGTCAGCACGACCGGGGCGAGCACCGAGGCGGCGTGCCCGGCCGGTAAAACGACTGCGGGCACCGGCTCCGCATCCGAAGCGGCGTGCATCCCGGCCCCGCTCGCAGTCGAAACGGCCTCCTTGCCCGAAGCGACCCGCGGCCAGGCCTACAGTTTCCAGCTCACGGCGGCGAACGGAACCCAGCCCTACAAATGGAAAAAGGTCGGCAAACTCCCGAAAGGCCTGAAAATCACCAAAGAAGGCCTGCTGACCGGCGCGCCGAACACGAAACTGGTGGCCGGAACATATGAAGTCACGGTGGCCGTCAAGGACAGCTCGAAACCGAAGATCACCGCCTCGCGGACGCTGTCGCTTGTGATCGGCTGACCTAGAAGCAGCAGCGGAGCTCGGTCAGTGTGTGCGGCAACTCCGCCGTGTTCTCCCATCGCTCGACCGAGTTGTTCGCCATCGTCGCGAGCGAGCCTTAACGATCGTCACGGGCCGGAAGCCTTTCCGATCAGTGACGGCTCAATCGAACGTCACGAAAACCGGCGATATACAGCGATTCTCGCGTATGGGCCGTGCAGGAATCGAACCTGCAACCTTGGGCTTAAGAGGCCCCTGCTCTGCCGGTTGAGCTAACGGCCCGGGGAAGGGCGCCGGGCGATCTCGATCGGTGCCGGCTCGGGCCAGAGTCTAGCCGAGCCCGGCGGGACGGGCCGCTCAGAAGACGACCGTGCGAAGGCCGTCCACGAGCACCCGGTCCTGCAGGTGCATCGAGACGGCACGGGACAGCACCAGACGCTCGACGTCGCGGCCCACGCGCTCCAGCTCGGCGGCGCTCTGGCGATGATCCACCCGCACCACGTCCTGGTCGATGATCGGCCCGTCGTCGAGCTCCTCCGTCACGTAATGCGCCGTCGCGCCGATCAGCTTCACGCCCCGGTCGTGGGCGCGGCGGTAGGGCTCCGCACCGGGGAACGCCGGCAGGAAGGAATGGTGGATGTTGATCGCGGGCATCCCGATCCGCTCCAGGAAGCGACCGCTCAGCACCTGCATGTACCGTGCCAGCACGAGCAGCTCAGCGCGTCCTTCGAGCAGCTCGGCCATCCGCTCCTCGGCCTCCGGCTTCCCGCCCACCGGGACCGGCACGTGGTGGAACGGCACTGCCGCGGCGAGGACCTCGCCTTCGAGGTCGGG